>NZ_SMKO01000121.1 GCF_004348685.1 Nonomuraea deserti
GCCGACGGGCGGGCGTGCGACCGGGGCGGCGTGGGCGCGGAGCAGGCGGACGCGGCGAGGACGGCCAGTCCCGCGGCGGCCGCCAGGATCTGTCTCATCGGGAGGTCCTCACTTCCGCAGCAGGGTCAGGGCCTTGGACAGGGCGGGGTCGCGCCCGGCGGCCGCGTCCTCCGGGGTCAGGGGCACGTGGTGGTCGGGAGGCACGCCGATCCGGTCGATCACCTCGCGATCGGGCCCGCGGTGGTGCCTGGCGGGGAAACTCAGCATGGTGTTGTTGCTCAGCAGGTACGACTGCGCCGGGCCGGAGATGACGCCGGCGGTCCTGGTGCCGACCAGCCGGCCGAGCCGCAGGTCCTTGACCGCGGAGCTGACGTGCTCGCACGCCGAGGCGCAGCCGCGATCGGTGAGCACCATCAGCGGCAGGTCGATCAGCTCCACGGTGTCGTCGGTCCGCAGGGGCCGGCACGTGCCGTCGACGGCGCACAGGTAGGCGGTGACCTTGCCGTGGGCGAACGCGCTCACCAGCCGGGTCGCCTCTGTGGGGCTGCCGCCGCCGTTGCCGCGCAGGTCCAGCACGACGCCGCTGAGCGTCCGGCCGGCACGCAGCCTGGAGATCGCCTTGAGGACCCTGTTCGCGGAGTCGGGGGCGAACCCGCGCACCCGTACGTAGGCGATGCCGTCGTCCAGCAGCTTCGACTGCACCACCCGCAGGGTGGCCGGGTCCCGCGGGTAGAGGCCGGGCTTGAGCGTCGCGTTCCACCGGCGGCCGGTGCTCTGCCGCAGGAACCGCAGGCGGACCGGGCGGGCTTCGGGGTATCGCGGGTAGAGGGCGGCGATCGCGGGAGTGGCCTTCCCGTCTATGAAGGGCGCCGATCCGTTGACCGATTCGATGATGTCGCCTGGGCGCAGCCCGGCCGCCCGCGCCGCACCGCCCTCCACGGTGGTGACGAACAGCGGAGGGAGGGCGGCACCCGGGTCGCCGTCCAGTTGCGGACCGTTCACGTTCGCCTGGAGGCCCAGTCCGTAGCCGTCGCCGTCGTAGAGGTCGGGGGGTCGCTGGACGTCGTGCGCCCAGCGGGCGTGGTCGTCGCCGAGGGCGGCCACGATGGCCTCCAGGGTGACGACGGCCAGCTTGTCGCGGAGATCGGGGAACCGGTCGGTGGTCCTCCTGTGGACGGCCTCGAAAGCGGCCCAGTCGGCCTTCCTGTCGCCGGTCAGCGCCGGCATGGTGGCCTCGGGCACGTCGTGTCCGTTGCGGTTGAGCTCCTGCGTCAGGGCGGCGAACCCGGCGGTCAGCAACGATCGGGCGTCCAGCGTCGCGCCGCTGTAGTAGTTGCCGAGGATGCAGAAGTACGCCTGCTCGACGACGTCGATCGTGGTGGCCTTCTCCGCCTCCGGGGGTTTCCTGGGCGGCGCGCAGACCGTACTCGCCGCCGGCCCTGCCTGGCTGCGCGGCGGCGCCGGCGCCGAGCAGGCCGCCGCCAGGAGGAGGGCGAGCCCGGCGGCCGCGGTCTTGACGACCTCGACAGGCTGGGTCATGACAGGCGCCGCCGGATCCACCAGAAGGAGAACCACGTGAGGCCGAGGGTGAGCAGGGCGTAGATCCCGGTCTCGATCCACTGGAAGGGCCAGAAGCGGTCGAGGGGCTGGTAGGTCGCCTGCTGCCGGTAGCCGAGCCGGTTGAGCTCGACCATGCACGTGTCCTGCCCCGGTGCCGACCCGGCCGGTGAGCAGGGTCCCGAGGTGGTGGAGACCTGGACGGCGGCTTCGCCGTCGCTGCCGCCGATGTCGCGTCCGGACGGGCCGATGAGCTCGCTGGACAGGACCCAGGCGCCCGCGTGGCCGGGCACGGCCGACCTCAGGAGAAGCCGCGCGGGTCCGCCTCCGTCCCGCGGTACGCCGAGGTGTTCCACGTTGGCCTCGCCGAGCTCGAAGGTCGAGGTGACCGGGGGCATCAGGTGGGGCCTGACCAGCAGCGGCATGGCGAGCTGGATCGCGGCGAACACGGCCAGGGTGAGGGCCATGGCGGGCAGGGTGCGGCGCACCAGCATGCCCACGGTCACGCCGAGGACGAAGGCGAAGGCCGCGTACCCTATCGGGGCGATCCCCCTCGCGCCGAACACCAGGGGAGCCATCAGGGCGAGGTTTTCCGAGGCCGACCTGTCCAGAGGGTCGGACCACCAGGTCACCGCGAGGCCGCACAGGCCGGCGGCGGCCATGGCGGCCAGTCCGGTGAGGCCGAGTTTGACCGCCAGCCATCGGCCGCGGCTGACGCTCTGGTTCCACACCAGCAGGTGCGTGCCCGCCTCCAGCTCGCGGGTGATCAACGGCGCTCCCCAGAAGAGCCCGACGAGAGCGGGCAGCAGCAGCACGACGAGGCTGACGGCCATGAAGGGGAGCTGGTACTCGTCGAAGAACTGGTCGTAGAAGCGGTCGCAGGTGTTGTCCCGCGCGCAGTCGGTGATCCCGGCGGAGTAACCGGAGGCCAGGTCAGGGCCGGTCACGGCCAGGGCGGCGGCGAGGACGGCGAGCAGGGCGGCCATCATCGCGGCCGAGCCCCGGAACTGGCGCCAGGTCAGCCAGATCATCGCCGCGCCTCCAGGGTGGCCCGCCGGTTGGCGGCGGTGTGCTGGTCCATGTAGGCGAGGACGAGGTCCTCCAGGCTGAGCTGGGTGACCGTCCAGGCGGGGTCGTGGACCGGGGCGTCGGTACGGACCACGTACGTGCTCTGCCGGTCGGTGTGGCGCGCGGAGATCACGTGCTGGTCGGCGGGCAGCCGATCGGGATCGCGGCGCGGGCCGCTGAGCCGGTGGTGGGTGGCCAGCAGCTTGTCCGTCTCCCCTGCGACCCGCACGCGCGAGTCGACGAGCACGATCAGGTAGTCGCAGACCCGTTCCAGCTCGGAGACCAGGTGGGAGGAGAGCACCACGCTGAACTCGTGCTCGACGGTGGCCTCCATCAGCCCCTGCATGAACTCCCGGCGGGCCAGCGGGTCGAGCGAGGCCACGGGCTCGTCGAGGATCAGCAGCTCGGGCCGCTTGGCCAGGCCCAGGGTCAGGGCGAGCTGAGCGCGCTGGCCGCCCGACAGCCTGCCCGCCCGCTGGGTGGGGACGAGACCGAGTCGCGCGACACGTTCACGCGCTCTGGTGGCGTCCCAGCGGGGGTTGAGCCGCGCTCCCAACCGCAGGTGCTCGGCGACGGTCAGTCCCGCGTAGACGGGCGTGTCCTGAGCGACGAATCCGACCCTGGCCAGCTGCGCGGGCGTGCCCGCCGGCCGGCCGCCGAGCACGGTGATGGCGCCCGTCGTCGGTTCGAGCCGGCCGCTGGCCAGCTTCAGCAGCGTGGTCTTGCCGGCTCCGTTGGGGCCCACCAACCCGACGACGTGGCCCGCCGGGATGTCGATGGTGCACTCACGCAGCCCCCAGCGCCTGCCGTACTTTTTGCCCAGCCCCTGGGCATCCAGAACAGAAGTCACGCTATGTCCTCCCTAGCGGTGGTCCGAAAGGTGGTCATGAAGAGGGCCTCGATGCTCTCCTCGTCGAGACCGGCCCGGCGGGCCTTGGCCAGCCAGCGCTGCAGTTCCAGCCGCAACGGGCCGTGCGCGGCCAGCGAGGTGTCGGCGAGCGTCGCCGTCACGAACGTCCCCACCCCCGGCCGGGCGGCGACCAGGCCCTCGTGTTCGAGCTCCCGGTAGGCCTTGAGCACGGTGTTGGCGTTGATCGCCAAGTGCCCCACGACCTCCTTGACGGTCGGCAGCTGGTCGCCCTCGCGCAGCAGTCCGAGCCGTAGCGCCCGCCGTACTTGCTGGACCAGCTGCAGGTACGGCGAGACGCCGGACTTCGCATCCAGATGGAACTCGATCACCGGTTCTCCCAAAGTCCTAATGTGCTAGGACCCTAGATGTTTCCATATATAGCGGCGGTAAAGGAGCCATCCCGGCTACTTGACGCCGAACAGCAAGTACTTGCTATGTTGTGTCAAGTGAGCACACGTGAGCACGTGGCGTTGGCAAGTGAGCTGGTCGAGCTGATCGAGCGGCGGATCGTCGATCCGCTGGAGATCCTGCTCGGCTCCGACGAACAGGTGGACCCGGTCAGGGCTCGCCTGCGGATCGAGGCCGAGGTGTGGGCCGCCCAGTTGCTGGGCCCCGACGAGATCCTCGCGGTCCGTACGGCGGCGCGGCTGATCGCGGCCGCCTTCCCCGGCGACGGCCCGTTCGATCCCCCCGACGAGTGGTGGCGCACCGCGTTCGGCAGGGCCGTGGCCAGGCGGGCGGGCCATCCGGGGAAGGAAGCGGTGCCGTTCGCCACGGCGGGAGCGATGCTCGGCATCACCCGGCAGGGAGTTCACGACCTCGTCAAGCGCGCGAAGCTCGACCGGCACCCCGACGGCGGGGTGACCACCCACTCGATCCGCGAACGCCTCAACCACCCTCAGGAGCGTCATGGCGCACGACATCACCATCACTGACCACGACATCCCCCTCGCCGTACGCGACCACGGCGGGCCCGGCGAGCCCGTCCTCCTCCTCCACGGCCTGGGCGGCACGCTGGAAGCGTGGGACCAGCTCGAACTCGCCGGCCACCGGGCCGTGGCGCCGGATCTGCGGGGCCACGGCCTGTCCGGCGACGGCCCGTGGGAGTGGGAAAGCGCGCTGGACGACCTAGAGGCGGTGGTGAAGCACCTGGGCCTCGGCAACCCGGCCGTCGCCGGTCAATCGCTGGGCGGCATGCTCGCCGTGTCGTGGGCCAGACGCCATCCCGAGTGCCCGGCGATCGTCAACCTCGACGGGCTGCGCTCCGCCGAGAACACCCCTGACCACTACCCGGGGATGGACCCCGCGGCGAGGGACCGGGAGCTGGCGAGCCTCAAGGCCACGTTCGACGAGCAGGCCGCGGGCATGGGCCGGCCGCTCCCCGCCGAGCTCCGGCCCATGTTCCCCGCCAGGGCTCTCGTCGAGAGGGACGGGCAGGTCTACGCCCGGCCCGGCGCGGAACTCCTCGAAGCGGTGCGCTACACCACGGAGTTCCGCGACACGATTCCCCTGCTGCGCGAGGTCACCTGCGACGCCCTGGTCGTGATCCCGACCCGGGACCCGCAGAGCACGCCGGGCGGCGAGCTGATGGAGGCGTTCAGGAGAGGAGTGCGCCGCGACCTCGCCTCCCTCCCGCCCCACATCCAGGTCAGGGAAATGGACGCCGGCCACGACATGCTCGCCGAGCAGCCGAAGGCGGTCGCCGCCCTGATCACGGACTTCCTCGCCGCCCGGCGAGCGGGGTGAGGGCGACGGGCTACTTCGTGTTGGCCTTCAGATAGTCGCTGTTCATCTGGGCGATCGTGTCCAGCGGGATGCCCTTGGGGCAGACCGCCGTGCACTCCCCCGTGTTCGTGCAGCCGCCGAACCCCTCCGCGTCCATCTGGTCCACCATGGCCTTGGCGCGGGACACGCGTTCCGGCTGGCCCTGGGGCAGCAGGCTCAGGTGAGTGATCTTGGCGGCGGTGAACAGCGAGGCCGAGCCGTTCGGGCAGGCGGCCACGCAGGCCCCGCAGCCGATGCAGGTCGCCGCGTCGAACGCGGAGTCCGCGTCCTCCTTGCGCACGGGGATGCTGTGGGCGTCGGGTGCCGAGCCGGCCGGGACGGAGACGAATCCGCCCGCCTGGATGATCCGGTCGAACGCGCTCCTGTCCACCACCAGGTCCTTGACCACGGGGAACGGCGCCGCCCGCCACGGTTCGATGGTGATCGTGGCGCCGTCCTCGAAGTGGCGCATGTGCAGCTGGCACGTCGTCGTGGCGCGCTGCTCGCCGTGCGCCACGCCGTTGATGACCATGCCGCACATGCCGCAGATGCCCTCGCGGCAGTCGTGGTCGAAGGCGATCGGGTCGTCGCCCTCCAGGATGAGACGCTCGTTCAGGACGTCCAGCATCTCCAGGAAGGACATGTCCGGGGAGACGTCCTCCACCCGGTACGTCACCATTCGGCCCGCGTCGGTGGGGCCGCTCTGCCGCCAGACGCGCAGGGTCAGGTTCACTTGTAGCTCCGCTGGGTCATCTTGACGTACTCGTACTCGAGCGCTTCCTTGTGCAGCACCGGCCCGTCGGGGGTGCGCTCCCAGGCCGAGACGTGCGCGAACTGCTCGTCGTCGCGCAGCGCCTCGCCGTCGGAGTCCTGTGACTCGGCGCGGAAGTGGCCGCCGCACGACTCCGTGCGGACCAGGGCGTCCAGGCACATGAGCTCGGCGAGGTCGAAGAAGTCGGCGACGCGGCCGGCCTTCTCCAGGACCTGGTTCAGCTCCTCGGCCGTGCCGGTCACCTTGACGTTCTGCCAGAACTCCGCGCGCAGCTCGGGAATGCGCTCCAGCGCCTTGCGCAGCGACTCCTCCGTGCGCTCCATGCCGCAGTAGTCCCACATGAGCTTGCCCAACTCCCGGTGGAAGGAGTCGGGGGTGCGGGTGCCGTTCACGGACAGCAGCCGCTCGATCTTCTCCCGGACCTTGATCTCGGCCGCGGCCACGGCCTCCTCGTCGACGTCCTCGTACGGACCGTTCGCGAGGTAGTCACCGATGGTGGTGGGAAGCACGAAATATCCGTCAGCAAGCCCCTGCATCAGCGCCGACGCGCCGAGCCGGTTCGCGCCGTGGTCGGAGAAGTTGGCCTCCCCGATGACGAACAGGCCGGGGATCGTCGACTGCAGGTCGTAGTCCACCCACAACCCGCCCATCGTGTAGTGCACGGCCGGGTAGATGCGCATCGGCACGTCGTACGGGTTCTCGCCCGTGATGCGCTCGTACATCTCGAACAGGTTGCCGTACTTCTTCTCCACGGCGTCGCGCCCGAGCCGGCCGATCGCGTCGCGGAAGTCCAGGTAGACGCCCAGCCCGCCGGGACCGACGCCGCGGCCCTCGTCGCAGACGTTCTTGGCGGCCCTGGAGGCGATGTCGCGGGGCACGAGGTTCCCGAACGCGGGGTAGATCCGCTCCAGGTAGTAGTCGCGCTCCTGCTCCGGGATGTCACCGGGGGCGCGCGAGTCGTTCTTGCGCAGCGGCACCCAGACGCGGCCGTCGTTGCGCAGCGACTCCGACATCAGCGTCAGCTTCGATTGGTACTCGCCCGACACCGGGATGCACGTCGGGTGGATCTGCGTGTAGCAGGGGTTGGCGAAGTACGCCCCCCGCTCGTGCGCCCGCCAGATCGCCGTGGTGTTGCAGCCCTTGGCGTTGGTGGACAGGAAGAACACGTTGCCGTAGCCGCCGGTGGCCAGCACCACGGCGTCGGCCACGTGGCGCTCGATCTCGCCGGTCACCATGTCACGCACGATGACGCCGCGGGCCCGCCCGTCGGAGACGATCAGGTCGAGCATCTCGTGCCGGGTGTGCATGGTGACGGTCCCGGCCGCGACCTGACGCTCCAGCGCCTGGTACGCGCCCAGCAGCAGTTGCTGGCCCGTCTGGCCGCGGGCGTAGAACGTACGGGAGACCTGGGCGCCGCCGAACGAGCGGGTGTCGAGCAGGCCTCCGTACTCGCGGGCGAACGGCACGCCCTGCGCGACGGCCTGGTCGATGATGTTCACCGAGACCTGGGCGAGGCGGTAGACGTTCGACTCGCGGGCGCGGAAGTCGCCGCCCTTCACGGTGTCGTAGAAGAGCCGGTAGATGCTGTCGCCGTCGCCGCGGTAGTTCTTCGCGGCGTTGATCCCGCCCTGCGCGGCGATGGAGTGGGCGCGTCGCGGTGAGTCCTGGTAGCAGAACGAGGTGACGTTGTAGCCCAGCTCGCCCAGCGTCGCGGCGGCCGAGCCGCCGGCCAGGCCGGTGCCCACCACGATCACGTGGAGCTTGCGCTTGTTGGCCGGGTTGACCAGCTTGGCGCTGAACTTCCGCTTCTCCCACCGCTCCTCGATGGGACCGGAAGGCGCCTTCGCGTCCCGGATCTCCGAGCCCTCCGTGTATTTCACTGCACTACTCCGAACGTGATGGCGAGGGGCGGGGCGAGGAAGCCGACGACCAGCCCGGCGGCCAGCAGGCCCGCCCCGAGGCGCAACATCTTGTTGCGGGCCCGGTTGGCCCAGCCGAGGGTCTGGAACGCGCTCCAGACGCCGTGCCGCAGGTGCAGACCGACCAGGACGACGGCGACGACGTAGATGAGCGTCACCCACCACCGGGAGGGGTCGAAGCCCGCGACCATCCGGTCGGCGGGGGCGGAGTTGAAACCCTTGGGGTTGACGACGCCGAAGGTCAGGTCGAGCAGGTGCCAGACCACGTACAGCGCGATCGTCAGGCCGCCGAACCGCATGATGTGGGTGGTGTAGCCGCCGGCCTGCGACTTCTTGGCGACGTACTTCACCGGCCTGGCCTTGCCCGCCCGCCGGGCCAGCGAGATCGCGGCCCACATGTGCAGGACGACGGAGGCGACGAGCAGGATCTCCAAGGTCGTCAGCACCGTGCGGTAGGGGACGATCGGCTCGAGCAACGTGCGCAGCGCGTGCGCGTACTCGTTGAACGAGTCGCGGCCGAAGAAGATCTTGAGGTTGCCGAGCATGTGAAGGATGAGGAACAGCACCATCACGGCGCCCGTGACGGCCATGACGGCCTTCTTGCCGTTCGAGGAACCCATGAAGCCGCGCGCTCTGCGGCGCTTCCGGGTGCTGGGAGGGGTGACGGGCGCTGTGGCGGCGCCGCGCTCTATCGTGGCAGTCACGTCTCCAGACGCTATGTACGCAGCGACTATCCGTCCAAGTCATCGTGGGCCTCGTTTCGATAGTCACCAGCTATGATGCTTGGTTCGTACGGTCGCCCCAGGCCAGGGACGGTCGGCCGATGCGAGGAATGTCACATGCAGCTGCAACAACTGGCCTACTTCGTCGCGGTAGCGGAGACCAGGCACTTCACCCAGGCGGCCGAGCGCATGCGGGTCGCGCAGCCGTCCCTCAGCAAGCAGATCAAGACCCTGGAGAGCGACCTGGGCGCCCGGCTGTTCTCCCGGGCCCGGGGCAACGTCACGCTGACCGCGGCGGGGGAGGCGCTGCTGCCGCTGGCCCGCCGGATCCTGGCCGACGCCGACACCGCGCGGCAGGAGGTGGCCGAGCTCGCGGGGCTCCGGCGTGGCCGGGTGCGGCTCGGCGCCACGCCGTCGTTGTGCGCGGGGCTGCTGGCCGACGCGCTGGCCCGCTTCCACCGCGCGTACCCGGGGATCGAGCTGCTGGTGGAGGAGGGCGGCTCGCGTGACCTGGTCAGGGCGCTGGCCCGGGGGCAGCTCGACCTGTCGCTGATCATCATGCCGCTGCACAGCGACGACCCGGCCCTGGTGACGGAGGAGATCCTCAGGGAGAACCTCGTGGTCGCCGCCCCCTCCCATGAGGCGGCGCGCGGACGATACCTGCACATAAGAGACTTGCGTGGCCGGCAGATGGTGATGTTCCGGCGCGGCTACGACCTGCGGGAGGCCACGCTGGCGGCGTGCCGGCAGGCGGGGTTCGAGCCGAGGTTCGCGGTGCAGGGCGGCGAGATGGACGCGGTGCTGCGGTTCGTGGAGGCAGGCCTGGGCGTGGCCGTGGTGCCGTCGATGGTGCTCGACGGGCGGCCCGGCCTGTCGGGCACCCCGCTCGCGCCGCCGGGGCTCAGCCGGACGGTCGCCCTGGCCCACCGCAAGGACGTCGAACCGACCAGAGCGGCACAGGCGTTTCGCGAGATCCTGCTAGCTTTCGTGGTGGAATCTGGACATGAAGGCACGCTTCCGCAAGGGGTGGAGCTCATCGCAGAATGAGCACCACCACTCCAACTCCCCGAAGAGGCGTCTTGACGGCAAATCTCTCCATAACGCTGACGCTGCTCCTCATCGAGGATGACGACGGCGACGCCTTCCTCGTCGAAGAGCTGCTCAAGGAGGCGGAAGCCCCACCCAGGATCTTCCGGGCGCGAAGTCTGCGCGAGGCGAAGGAGAAGCTGACCGAGCACATCCAGTGCGTGCTGGTCGACCTGACGCTGCCCGACGCCAACCGCCTGGAGGCCTTGGAGGAGGTCCTGGAGCTGGCCCCGCACGCGGCCGTGCTGGTGCTCACCGGCCTGAGGGACGTCCACGTGGGCGTCGCCGCCGTCCAGGCGGGCGCCCAGGACTACCTGGTCAAACAGGACGTCGACGCGCGGCTGCTGGCCAGGGCCATCAGGTACGCGATGGAGCGCAAGCGGGCCGACCTGGCCCACCTGGCGCTGCTGCAGGCGGAGCTGACGGCCAAGGAGAACGCCAGGCTGGAGGGCGCGCTGCTGCCCGACGCGCTGCTGCGTACGGACGCGATCGAGCACGTCACCCGCTACCTGCCGGGCAGCGGCGGCACACTGGCCGGCGACTTCTACGACACCGTGCAGACGCCGGACGGCTCCGTGCACGTCGTGATCGGCGACGTGTGCGGGCACGGGCCCGACGAGGCGGCGCTCGGAGTGGCGCTGCGCATCGCCTGGCGCACCCTGGTGCTGGCCGGGCAGACGGACGAGAATATGCTGCGCACGCTCGACGCGCTGCTGCGTGCCGAGCGCCAGGCCCCCGAGATCTTCACCACGCTCTGCACGGCCACCATCGCCCCCGACCTGCGGTACGCGAGGATGCACGTGATCGGCCACCCGCCTCCCGTGCTGGTGCGCGGCGGAAGCGTCGAGGCGGTGTGCGACACGCCCTCCGGGCCGCCGCTCGGCATCTTCCCCGACGCGGAGTGGCGGGTGATCGACGTCCCGCTGGGCGAGGACTGGACGATGATGCTCTACACCGACGGCCTGATCGAGGCGGCCGTGGGCGAGCCCGACGGGGAGATCGGGGTGGACGGCCTGGTCGAGCTTGTACGCGCCCGCGGAGACATCGACCTCGACCGGCTCATCACCCATGTCGGCACGCTGAGCGACGACCTCGCCGTAATCCTGCTGCGCAGGAGGAGAGCATGAGCATCCACCCGCTGCCGCCCGCCCCGGAGCCCAAGGGGCTGGGGCGGCTGCCGGTCGCCCGCTGGTTCCTGTTCGTCGGAGCGATCGCCGGCCTCGCGTTCGTGGCCGGGGTCACGGTCATCCTGGTGATGAGCGCCCGCACCATGGAGCTGTCCCCGCGCCCCGAGATCGCCGCGCAGCTCACCCGGCTGAACGTCACGCTGATCGTGGTGTTCGCGGTGCTGCTCGCCTGCGGCATCGGGCTGACGTTCATCGTGCGCCACGCCCTGCTGAACCCCATCGACCGGCTCACCACGCAGGTGCGTACGGTCGCCGGCGGCGACTTCGACCACGTCCTGCACGTCGACCGGCCGGCGGAGCTGGCCGAGCTGGCCGGCCACGTCGACTCCATGCGCGACCGCATCGTCGCGGCCTGGCGGGTCGCCGCCGACCAGAGCGAGGAACTGCGCAGGTCCAACGGCGAGCTGGAGCAGTTCGCCTACGTCGCCAGCCACGACCTGCAGGAGCCGCTGCGCAAGGTCGCCAGCTTCACCCAGATGCTGGAGCAGCGTTACGGCACGCAGCTCGACGACCGGGCCAAGCAGTACATCCACTACGCGGTCGACGGCGCCAAGCGCATGCAACTGCTCATCAACGACCTGCTCGACTTCTCCAGGGTCGGCCGGGTCACCAGCGAGAAGACGCCGATCGAGTCGGGCGTGGCGCTGGACGCGGCGCTGGAGAACCTCTCGGCCACGATCGAGGACACCGGCGCCACGGTCACCCGCGACGAGCTGCCCCGGGTCACCGGCAACCGGGTGCAGCTCACCCAGCTCTTCCAGAACCTGGTCGAGAACGCCGTGAAGTTCCGCGCCGAGGAGCCTCCGCGCATCCACATCGGGGTGGAGAGGTCCGGCGACATGTGGGAGTTCAGCTGCTCCGACAACGGCATCGGGATCGAGCCGAAGTACGCCGACCGCATCTTCCTGATCTTCCAGCGCCTGCACCCCCGCGACGTGTATCCAGGTACCGGAATCGGCCTCGCGCTCTGCCGCAAGATCGTCGAGTATCACGGCGGCCGGCTGTGGCTGGACGGTGACTCCGAGGGCAGGGGCACGACATTCCGCTGGACACTACCTGTGGCTGGAGGCTGATCACGATGGACGTGCGACCGATCGACGTGCTCCTGGTGGAGGATGACCAGGCGGACATCTTGCTGACGAAGGAGGCGTTCGACCTCAACAAGGTCCGCAACCGCCTCAACGTGGTCAACGACGGCGAGCAGGCGATCGCCTATCTGCGCCGGGAGGGCGAGTACCGCGACGCGAGCCGTCCCGACCTCATCCTGCTCGACCTCAACCTGCCGAGGATGAGCGGCAGGGAGGTGCTCCGGGAGGTCAAGGACGACCCCTCGCTGCGCACGATCCCCGTGGTGATCCTGACGACGTCGGAGGCGGAGGAGGACATCCTGCACAGCTATCGGCTGCACGCCAATGCGTATGTGTCCAAGCCTGTGGACTTTGAGCAATTTATCCGTGTTGTCCGACAGATAGATAATTTTTTCGTAACGGTGGTTAAACTTCCTACCTCGGGGCAGCCCTTGTGACGCGGCTACGTGACAGGAATCACAGCGGGTCATCGAAATTGTGAGTGACCCCGCTCACTAAACTCGATCCTGTCGTCGTAACGTATCCCCCACCAACGCGCGCCTGAGCGGAGATCGCCATCCGCGCGCCCAGCGAATACGAAAACCACGGACCCCTTGCGCGACGGGTCCGCGGGAGGTGGAGAGGTCCGCGATGACCCAAACGACGCCCGAAGCACCAGCGAGAAGGCAGCGTGCCCAGGTCAAGGTGCGCACGCTGCGCACCGACCGATGGTGGCTCGTCCCGCTAGTGACGTTCCTCGGGCTCAGCTCATTCCTTGTCTACGGTGTGTGGGCGATCATCGACACGAGCAACTTCGTCGAGCCCTACATCGCCCCGTTCGCCTCGCCCTGCCTGTCGACCTCGGAGGTCTGCGACGGCGCGCGGCTGTTCGGGTGGGCGCCCATCGGCGACTGGTACGCGCTCCCGCCGGGGCTGCTGATCCTCGGCCTGCCCGGCGGGTTCCGGCTGACGTGCTACTACTACCGCAAGTCCTACTACCGCTCGTTCTGGCTGTCGCCGGCGGCGTGCGCGGTGCAGGAGCCCCATGGAAAATACACCGGTGAGACCCGGTTCCCGCTGATCATCCAGAACATCCACCGCTACTTCTTCTACTTCGCGGTGGTGATCGGCGCCATCCTCACCTACGACGCCGTCCTGGCGCTGGTGCACAAGCCGCTGGGCCTCGGCTCGTGGATCCTGCTCGTCAACGCCGTGCTCATCCTCGGCTACACCTTCGGCTGCCACTCGTGCCGCCACATCACCGCGGGCAGGCTCAACCACTTCTCCCGTCACCCGCTGCGCTATCGGGCCTGGACGTTCGTCTCCAAGCTCAACGCCAAGCACCAGCCCCTCGCGTGGGCCTCGATGTTCTCCGTCATGGGCGCCGACCTCTATGTGCGCCTGGTCGCCAAGGGCATCATCGCCTTCCCGTACGCGTAAGGACCAGCTTCAGTGGAAAACTCGATAAACACAGAGCGTCACGAGTACGACGTCGTCGTCATCGGCGCGGGCGGCGCCGGCCTGCGGGCCGCGATCGAGGCGCGCCAGCAGGGCAAGCGCACGGCGATCGTCTGCAAGTCGCTGTTCGGCAAGGCGCACACCGTCATGGCCGAGGGCGGCGCCGCCGCCGCGATGGGCAACGTCAACCCCGACGACAACTGGATGGTGCACTTCCGTGACACCATGCGGGGCGGCAAGTTCCTCAACAACTGGCGGATGGCCGAGCTGCACGCCAAGGAGGCGCCCGACCGCGTCTGGGAGCTCGAGGCCTGGGGCGCGCTGTTCGACCGCACCAAGGACGGCAAGATCAGCCAGCGGAACTTCGGCGGACACGAGTATCCACGGCTCGCACACGTGGGTGACCGTACCGGGCTGGAGATGATCCGCACCCTGCAGCAGCGCGTCGTGGCGCTCCAGCAGGAGGACTACGAGACGCACGGCGATTACGAGGCCTACATCAAGGTCTTCGCCGAGTGCACGGTCACCCGGCTGCTCAAGGACGGCGACGCGATCTCCGGCGCGTTCGGCTACTGGCGCGAGACAGGAAACTTCATCCTGTTCGACGCGCCGGCCATCGTCCTGGCCACCGGCGGGATCGGCAAGTCCTACGTCGTCACCTCCAACTCCTGGGAGTACACCGGCGACGGCCACGCCCTGGCCCTGCTCGCCGGCGCCAACCTGATCAACATGGAGTTCATCCAGTTCCACCCCACGGGAATGGTCTGGCCGCCGTCCGTGCGCGGCATCCTCGTCACCGAGTCCGTCCGCGGTGACGGCGGCGTGCTGCGCAACTCCGAGGGCAAGCGCTTCATGTTCGACTACGTCCCCGACGTGTTCAAGGACAAGTACGCCACCAGCGAGGAGGAGGGCGACCGCTGGTACACCGACCAGGCCAACAACCGGCGCCCGCCGGAGCTGCTGCCGCGTGACGAGGTGGCCCGCGCGATCAACGCCGAGGTCAAGGCCGGTCGCGGCTCGCCCCAGGGCGGCGTCTTCCTCGACGTCTCCACCCGGCTGCCCGCCGAGGAGATCAAGAAGCGGCTGCCGTCGATGCACCACCAGTTCAAGGAGCTGGCCGACGTCGACATCACCGCCGAGCCCATGCAGGTGGGCCCGACCTGCCACTACATCATGGGCGGCGTCGAGGTCGACGCCGACACCGGCGCGGCGGCCGTGCCCGGCCTGTTCGCGGCCGGCGAGGTCTCCGGCGGCATGCACGGCTCCAACCGGCTGGGCGGCAACTCGCTGTCCGACCTGCTGGTGTTCGGGCGCCGGGCGGGCGCGGGCGCGGCGGCGTACGTGGACGGGCTCGCGGCCCGGCCCAAGGTGGCCGACGACGCGGTCGAAGCGGCGCGCGAGGAGGCGATCGCGCCGCTCGGACGCAGCGGCGAGAACCCCTACGAGGTGCACCACGAGCTCCAGCGCACCATGAACGACCTCGTCGGCATCATCCGCAAGCCCGGCGAGGTCGCCGAGGCTCTCCAGGTCGTGGAGAAGCTGAAGGAGCGCGTGGCACTCGTAGGAGCGGCCGGCTCGCGCGTCTACAACCCCGGCTGGCACCTCGCGATCGACCTGCGCAACATGGTGCTGGTGTCGGAGTGCGTGGCGCGCGCCGCGCTGCTGCGCGAGGAGAGCCGCGGCGGGCACACCCGCGACGACTTCCCCGGGATGAATCCGGAGTGGCGCCGCAAGCTGCTCGTCTGCTCCACTGAGGGCGGCTCGGCCGTCCGCGTCGAGGAGAAGATCCAGCCGCGCATGCGCGACGACCTGATCAGCCTCTTCGAACGTGAAGAGCTGAGCAAATACCTCACCGACGAAGAGATGACCGAGTTCGACGGGATAGCGAAGTCATGAGCTACAAGGCAAAGTTCAAGGTCTGGCGCGGTGAGGGCGGCGAGGGCAGGCTCGAGGACTTCACCGTGGAGGTCAACGAGGGCGAGGTCGTCCTCGACATCATCCACCGGCTCCAGGCCACGCAGGCGCCCGACCTGGCCGTGCGCTGGAACTGCAAGGCGGGCAAGTGCGGCTCGTGCAGCATGGAGATCAACGGCAAGCCGCGGCTGGGCTGCATGACCCGGATGTCCACCTTCGAGGAGGACGAGACCATCACGGTCACGCCGATGCGCACGTTCCCCGTCATCAAGGACCTCGTCACCGATGTGTCCTACAACTACCAGAAGGCCCGGGAGGTCCCGTCCTTCACGCCGCCGGCCGACGTCCGGCCCGGCGAATTCCGGATGAAGCAGGTCGATGTCGAGCGGTCCCAGGAGTTCCGCAAGTGCATCGAGTGTTTCATGTGCAACAACATCTGCCACGTGATCCGCGACCACGAGGAGAACAAGCCGGCCTTCTCCGGTCCGCGCTTCCTCATGCGGATCGCCGAGCTGGACATGCACCCGTACGACGTGGCGGACCGGCAGGAGACGGCCCAGGAGGAGCACGGGCTCGGCTACTGCAACATCACCAAGTGCTGCACCGAGGTCTGCCCCGAGCACATCAAGATCACCGACAACGCGCTGATCCCGATGAAGGAGCGCGTGGTCGACCGGAAGTACGACCCGCTGGTGTGGCTGGGCAACAAGATCTTCAAGCGCACCTCGTAGGGCGCTGACACGGAAGGCGGCGGCCGGATCATCCGGCCGCCGCCTTCGTGCGTCCACGTCCTCGCGGCGTGCGCCTGTCGCTCTGCGTGGCGCGCCTACTTCTTGCGGCCCCAGCGGCGCTTGCGCTTGGAGTCGCCCGGCGCCTCCTGCGCGCCTGCCGGCTGCTCGGGCTCCGGCTCCTGGTCCGGCAGTTGGTCCGGCAGCGGCTGGATCGCGGTCACGTCGCCGTCGGCGGGCAAGTAGGGCGGCGGGTCGTAGTCCCCGCCGCGGACCGGCGGCTCGAACAGCGAGGCCGGCGGGCCCTGCCAGGGCTCCGCGTCACCCGGCTCCGCGGCCGAGGCCGGCGCGCTCGGGCGCTCCCTCTCGTCCTCGTACGGGCTCGCACCCCCCGGCGGGATGTCCGCCGGCGGGATCACCGGCTCGAACGGGTCACGGTATTCGCTCTGCCCGGGCGGCTCGTGGCTGTAGGAGCCGAACTCGTCCGGGTGCAGCACCACCGGCTCCTCCGCCGGGGGCGGCTCCTCGTGCGGGTAGTCCTGCGGCGGGACCGGCTGCGGTTCCTGGTAGACGGCGCCGTACTGCACCTGGCCGCCCGGGTAGGTCTGCACGGGGACGAAGCTGATGATCGGCGCGTACGCCGTGCCGCCCGGATAGCCGGGGGCGGGGAAGCCGGCCGTGGCGTAGCCCGGCCCCGCCGGGTAGCCGCCGCCCGGCGGCATCTCCGGGTGGGTCACCGGCCCCGCCTTGCGCACCGCCGCCGCGTGGGCCATCCGGCGCAGCCGCCCCTCGAAGATGAGAACGGCGAAGAGCGCGAGCAGCACCAGTACCAGCGCAGGGATGCTGAGCTTCTGCGTCAGCGTGCGCTGGTCGAACTCGGGCGCCGCGTTCCGCAACTCCAGCGGCACCTCCTCGGAGGAGGGAGGCGGCGTCTCGCTCAACGGCGCGCTGGTGGGCGTATCGGTCGGCGCGACGGCCGGCATCTCCACGCTCTCCTCGGGAGTGGCGCTGACGGAGGTGCTGGGCGGCACCTCGACGCTCTGCGTGGGCAGCGGCTGCGGCTGCTGCTGCGGCGTGGACGGCGTGCGGCTGGGGGTCGGGCTCTTGGTGGTCTTCTTCGGCGTGGGGCTCTTGGTGGTCCTCGTAGGAGTCGCGGTGACGGTCTTGGTGATCGTCGTCTCTGGATCCTGCTCCTCCTCCGGCTCGTCAGGAGGGGGCTCGCCCGCCGTTTCCGTGACCGTCACCGTGGTCTCGGGCGTCTCCGGGTAGGCGTCGCACACCTCGCCGGGATTGCATCCCTCGATGGGGTCGTACGCCGCCGTGGAGGCGCTGGCGCTCTGCACGATGAACGGGGCCGCGCCCGCACCGGCGAGGCCCAGCGCCAGGACGATCGCGGACACGGCTGTCGCTCGCGTGCGCTCCACCGTTGCCCTCCGACAGTCCCGAAACCATGGTCAAGGGAATACTAGCCGGGTCAAAGTAACAGTAAAGACCGATTTACAACTCCAATTTACGGTTACGCCCCTGTTGTACCGTGACAATGAGCCTCAGGGCCCCCAGCAGTAGTCCGACGGCCCCGGCCGCCAGCCAGAAACCCGTCACGCCGTCCACGATGCTGACCCCCTCTTCCGGGGCCACACGTTTCGCCGACGCCACCATTTCCCACGGCAACGGCGCCGACCCGGCACCCGAGGCCGGCGGGAACGCCATCTCCGGGGACGGAACGTTCTGCGCGGTCGCCGGCACCTGCGGCGCCCCATCGGGGAACGCCGGCGCGAACCCGTCAGGCAACTCCTGCGCGGACCCGTAGGGAACCGACCGCGTGGATCCGTGGGACCGAGCCGAGCCCTGGGACTGCGCGGACCCACGAGCCTGCGCGGATCCTCGGGTCAGGGCGGGCGCGGGCTGCCGAGCCTGCACGGACTTCTGAGGTTGTGCGGTCTTCTGCGGCTCGCCGGACTCTCGAGACTGCGCACCCCCTGGAGACTGCTCACCACCCGGAGACTGCGCACCACCCGGAGACTGCGCACCACCCGGAGACTGCGCACCACCCGGAGACTGCGCACCACCCGGAGACTGGGACCCGGGGGACTGTGACTCGGGAGACCGGGACCCGGGGGACTGTGACTCGGGAGACTGAAACTCGGGAGACCGGGACCCGTTGGGCGGTTGCTGCGCGGATTCCAGACCCGCGCTCTGCTCCTGTGCCGACGTTCCCGGCGCCCGCTGCGGGGAGACGGCGGGCGGCGCCTGCTCCTCAGCCCCGCCCCTCACGGTCGATGGTCCCTCCGCGTATCCCTGCGCGTCGCGCCGCGCACCTTCCATCTCCACAGGACCGTGCTCCTGCGCACCGGCCTCCCCGGGCTCCCGTGCTTCCACGCCGCGCTCCCGCACCCCTGGCTCGCCGGGCTCGCCGGGCTCGCCCGCACGGCGCCACACCGGAGGATGCCCCCCGGCACCCCCGGGTCGTCGCCCTTCCGCAGCGGCACGTCCCTCCGCACCGGGAGCCGGCCGGCCCTCCATCCCGGGACCGACGGGCCGGCCGCCGTCCACGCCGGGAGGCGACCAACCCTCGCCCACAGGACCAGGCCAGAATTCCGCACCAGGCCATTCCCCCGCCGAAGGGCCGGCCGGTGGCCGGCCCTCGGCGCCGGGGACAGCAGGACGGTAGGCGTCCGGGTGCCCGTCCTGCGCTCCGTAGGGCACCCGTGTCCCGCTGCCGGGCTCGTCCGGTACGGACGACCGGGTCTCCGGTGCGGTGCCCATGACCCGCGTGGTGACGGTGTTGGCCATGGTCGTCAGCCCGTCACCTGGATCGGTATGCATCCGGGCGACCGCCGCCAGCGCCACAACCCTGGCCCCGGCCGGTGCGGTGAGCGTCACCTCCACGGATCGTTCCCCGGAGACCTCGCCCAGCTTGCACACCCGCGTTCCCGGCGGGGATGCGCTGGTGCGGGTGGAGCCGTAAGGGACCGACAACGCGCGTACGGCGAGTTCCTTGGACGCCACCTCGCCCACCGTCACCACATCCGCCCGGGAGCCTCCCGCCGGCTCCCGGTTCGCCCCGGGAAGCGTGGCATGCTCTGGCGTCGCGGGCTCCGGCGTGACAGGCCCGGGCCCGGCGGCTCCCGGCGTGACAACCCCGGGACCGGCGACTCCCGGCGTGACAACCCCGGGACCGGCGACTCCCGGCCCGGGACCATCGGCGGGATGAGCGGGCGACGGGGCGCAGACGACCTCCGCCAGCGCTTCCGCCGGGCTGGCCGCCACCGCGACCCTCGCGCCCCTGCCCATCCCGTTCAGCCGTACCTTGAACCGCTGGACGTCCCCCGTCCTGACCCACTTGCCCGCGCCGTCAGACCCCTTGATCCGCTCGAGCACCAGCGACACCCCGGTGGCCCCCACGGGGACACAGGGCACCGCCGTCAGAAGCAGGGCCCCGGCAATGATCCAGCCACGCCGCATCATTCCCACTCCCCCGTTGCGACAAATCACACCGAGTCATCATCATGTCACACAGAGTGAGAGTCTCATCACCGGGGCAGCAGGTTCTCCACGGTCTTCATGATGGGCCGGTCCGCGCCCAGCCAGTCGACGTCGTAATAGTCGCCGGGACCGAGCCACCGCAGCGCCAGGTGCTCCTTGGCTTCGGGCACGCCCGAGATCAGGGAGCACAACCACACGCGCATGACATACCCCGGCGAGAGCGGCCAGTCACCGCCCACGCGTTCGCCCACCGCGATCTCGACGCCGAGTTCCTCGCGGCACTCCCGCACGAGCGCCGCCCGCTCGTTCTCCCCGGGATCCACCTTCCCGCCGGGGAACTCCCACCCGCCGGCCAGCGCCGCCGGTTCGGCGCGCTGGGCCGCGAGCACCCGGCCGCCGGGGGCGACGATCACCGCGGCCACGACCACGACCGTGCTCTTCACGTCACGTTCCTCACAGGGATGGATTCTGCAGCTTCTTGAGCTGTTCGAGCACGTCGGGGTTCTGGAGGGGGCGGGTGAAGCCCACCCGGTTGGTACGGGACTCGTAGCTGGTGACCTTGATCGGCCCGCACAGCCGGCAGCGGGCCTCCAGCATCTTGCCCTTGGACACGACCAGGCCGACGTGCCCGGGGCTGCTCGCCGACGTGCCGGGACCGGAGTTGAAGAACACCAGGTCACCCGGCTGCTCGTCCCCCTCCTGGACCCTCACCCCGAACGGCCACTGCACGAACGTCGTACGCGGGATCACTAATCCCGCCGCCCGGTAGGCCGCGTAGATGACGCCCGAGCAGTCGAACGCGTCGGGCCCCGTGCCGCCCCACAGGTACGGCTTGCCGCGCTGGTCGAGCGCGTACTCGAGGATCTTGGCCACGACGTCGCTGGGCGCGGCCTCGATCAGCGGGTCGTCGCACTCCTCCGAGGCCTGCGGCGGCACCTTCACCTCGCCGGACCTGGCGTATTTCCTGGCGATCTCGACCACCTGGTCGACGTACCACCAGGCCCGGTTGTAGACGAACAGCGCCTGGCGCACGTTCTCCGGCGCGCCGTTGCGCTTGAGCATCTTCGCGGCGCCCAGGATGGCGTCGGCGGGGTTGTAGACGTCGCCCACGCCGTCGCCGTCGCCGTCGGAGGCGTAGCCGTTGAAGTCGGACGACATCGGGATCCTGGCCTTGCCGCCCCACGTGGAGATCAGGAACTGCATCGGCCCCGCCGCGCCCGCGTGGTTGGTGCCGTTCTTGACGCCCGGCAGGTCGGAGCGGCCGTGGTCGGTCTCGCGCTTGCCCACGGCGGCCAGAATGTTCCACTGCACGCCGATCTTCTTGCCGTGCTTCTTGTACAGCTCCAGGTACCTGCCGGGAATGTCGGACGAGCCCGAGTCGGACACCTCCTCCACCTGCGTGTCGTCCTCGCAGTCGACGGAGCCGCCGCCGGAGATGAAGGACGGCAGCGAGATCAGCAACATCGGCGAGATGATGACCGCCACCAGGATCAACGCCCCGGCGAGGCCGATCACCAGGGCGAGACGCGAACCTTTCACTCCGGAACGTCCCCTTCCTGGCCCTCCGTCGACGGACGGAGGTCGAAGACCCGCCAGTCGGCTCCCTCCTGGCTCACCGTGACCGCGTACTCCTCGTTGTGCTGCTTGCCGCCGCTCTTCGCGGCGACCTGCCGGCTGGCGCTGATCACGAAGACGACGGAGGTCTTCTCGACCTGCCTGATCTCCTTCAGCCTGGCCGTGGACGTGGAGACGATCTCGTCGTTGCGGTTCTGCTCGATGGTGCCCGCCGAGGAGAGCGTTCTGGCCAGCTCGTTGCCGAACTCCGCCGTCGTGTACGCCTTCAGCCGCGCCGCGTAGGCCGCCGGATCCTCGTCGTAACGGAACGTGCCGTACTCGGCGGTGAACCGCTCGGCCAGGTCCGCGGCCGCGGCGAGCTGCTCCTTCTGCATGGGCAGGTAGGAGTAGACGTCGAACGGCTCGGCGCTCGCGGTCGCCAGCGGCGTGCTCGAAGCCACCGGCGTGACGGCCGCGGAGGTCGCCTCCGGCACGGGCTCCGCCTGCTCCTCCGAGGGCGGCCCGATCGTCAGGTAGATGCCGACCGCGGCGACGACCACGACGATGACGGCGAAGGCCACCCCGCGCCGGTCACCTGGCTGTGCCATCAGATCCTCCCGAGGGGACCGTCGCCAGAACCTCAGCCATTGTCGCCACCTCCGGATAGGATCGGCTACGTGCTTTCGGGCATCGGTCAGGGCTTGGCCGTCGTCTCCCGCGCAAGCGGGGCGAGAAGCCGCTCCCTTCAGGACGCGGAGGAGTCACGTTCAGTCCTTGTCGGGAGAGTTCGGCTTGAGCCAGAACGGCACGGAAGGGCTGTCACCTCCGGAGCCGCCACCGTCGCCGCCGCTGCGCAGCCAGAGCGGTGGCGCCTCCGAGGAGCGGGACGACGACTCGCCGGAGCCGAAGATCCGGGGGCCTGCCTGGCCGCCGCGCGGCCTGGGCTGGCCTCCGCCGCCGCCCGACCGCGTCCCGCCGGAGCCGTTGGAACCGCCGAACAACCCGCCGCCGGAGCCGCGGGAACGCGTGCCGCCGGACCCGCCGAACCGCGACCCGCGCGGGGCGCCCGACGAGCCGTTACGCGAGCCGCCCGACGAGCCGCCCGACGAGCCGCCGCGCCGCGCCCAGCCGCCACCGGACCCGCCGCCGAACCAGCCGCCACCGGACCCGCCCGAGCCCGCGGATCCACCGGAGCCCGCGCCGGCGCCGGCCCTGCCTCCGGCCCCGCCACCGGCGCCAGGACCGCCGCCGGGCCTGACGCCGCCCGCCCCGCCGCGCGTGCGGGTGGGCGCGCCCAGGTTGAGCGGCGGCGCCGTGCCCCTGCGTGGTTCGAGCGGCGCCCTGGTCGCCGCCTTGCCGCCCTGCTGGTCGGTGTCGAGGGGCGCCGCCGTGGCGGGCACCCGGGTGCCGGAAGGAGCGCCTTCCCCTTCCTCGGCCCGGACCCTGGCCTGGCCTGTCGCCGCCGTGGCCGCCGCACCGGCCGGGTTGGCCGCGGCCGCCGCCCTGATGACCGGCTCGGCCTTGCGCAACCCCCAGCGCCCGATCCTGGCCGACGCGACCGGCGGCAGCGCGCCCGCGGACCGTTCGAGCACGGACGAACTGGCCGCCTCGCCGAGCATGCGGGTGGTGACCGTGTGGCCGTTCAGCGAGGCGAACAGGTGCTGGAACGGTCGGCGGTAGAAGAACACCGCGATCGTCAGCAGGGCCATGAACAGCACCTGCAGCCCCCACGGCATGGCCGTGGAGATGATCAGCGCGTAGCCGTACACGAGCACGCTGAGCACGATCGTCAGCACGGCCTGTCTCAGCAACGTACCGACGAGCATCTCCACCCAGCGCATGGCGATGATCCGCCCGCTGCCCGGATGCACGCCGATGAGCAGGAAGATCGGCCCGAGGATGAGCAGCAGCAGGAAGCCCACCTTCAGCACCAGCAGCGAGACCGCCACCAGGAAGATGAGCGTGCCGGCCACCAGGGCGGCGATGAACGCGCCGACGGCCACGCCGAGCCGGTTGGACCAGTCCCTGCCCGAGAAGACGGTGTAGCGGGGATCGTTCCTGAGCTGCGAGGCCAGCTCCGCGTACTCCGACTGGCGGGCCCCCACGTCGGGGGCGGGCTGGCCGGCGACGGCGGGCGGGATCGACTGGATCTCCAGCATCTTGCGGCCGAAGTCGCGCACGATGGGCTGCTGCGGGTCGGCGGTGCCGAACTGGCCCACCAGCCACGGCTTGCAGACCAGCGTGGACCACAGCGCGTCGGCGTTCTGCTCGACGCCCGGCGTGCCGCCCTGGCCGAAGCCGCCCGGCTTGAGCTCAGGAGTGCTGTCGCCGGGAGGCGGCAGGCAGGACGCGCCGCCCGCGCCCGGCAGGCCGGAGAACGCCGAGTTGACGACCTCGCCGGTCTTGTCGGTGACCACCTTGCCGAGCCCAGTGAAGTCACCCGGCCTGCTGAAGAACCAGACCGCCACGGTGACCGCCAGGACCATCCAGATCACGCCCTCGGCGGTCGTGGTGGCCCGCTTGCGGATCAGCCCGTACCAGGCCAGCCAGATCGCGCCGATGATCACGATGGGGCGCAGGAGCGGCCAGTACATGGCGTTGGCCAGGCTCGTGACGATGTCGTCGACCACGTTCTTGATCGACTGCAGCGGCCCTTCCGTCGCCGCCGCCTGGTACGTGGTGATCGTCAGCCGGTCGACGGCCTTGGCCGCGGTGAAGATGCCGTTGGCCCACATGTTGCCGAGCACGGCGACGTAGTCGGAGCAGCCCAGCTCGTGGGTGTGCCAGAACTGGCCGCTCATCCCGAACTGGCCGTAGTTGGTGGTCGGGGCCTGCGCCCCGCCCTCGGGAGGCGGCGGCTGGATCATGCCGTCGGTGCCGCCGCCGATCACCTCGGGCGCGAGCGCGCCCGACAGGTCGCAGGGGGCCGCGGCCGCCGGGGTGGACACACCGCCCACCACGACGGGCACCACGAGCACGGCGGTGACGAGCGCGAACGCCAGCGCGAGTCGTCGGGATAGCCGGACCTTCATGACCGTACCTCCTGCGCTCTGCCCACGCCCCCCTGAAGATCATCATGCCCGTCGGCGACGGGTTTGTCGTGTGTGGGGTTCGTGTCGAGCCAACGGAGAAGTTCTTCGGAGATCAGATCTACTCCGATGCGGCCCGCTCTGCCATCCAGATCACGGAATACGCATTCGCCGTTTCCGAGCGAGCGCAGCACGGCCTTGTGCTCTTCCGACGGCTCCACCCCGAGCAGGGACATGACGTGGTCCACCTCCACCCGTTCGGTGGACCTGAACGCGAAGACGGACGACAGGCAGTTGGTCACCTGCTCGTTCAGCAGGTCTCCCGCGTTCTGCGAGACCAGCACCAGAGCGGTGTTGCGGGAGCGGCCCATCCGGCTGACCTCGGGCACCAGCTTGGCGCCCTCGGGCGTGGAGGTGATCGCCCATGCCTCGTCCAGGAAGATCGCCTTGGGGGCGCGCCGGTCGAGGCCGTTCATCAGCCTGCGCGCGAACTGGGAGACCAGGTAGAGCAGCGCCACCGACAGCCGCTGCTCGTAGGAGTAGTCGTCCCTCGTCGTGGCCACGTCGGGCAGCGTCAGCCCGCCCAGCGTGAACACGGTCGTCCACCCCTCCGTGTCGATCTGGTCGCCGCCGGAAGGGTCGAAGCAGAGCCTGGCCAGGTGCATCTCCGACATGGAGCGCAGCACCGCGCCGAGGTTCTTCGACGCGGCGTCGCCGGCCTGCTCCAGGAAGTCGACGACCTTGCCCAGCGAAGGGTCGGGCGCGTTCGACACCGCGGCCACCGCCTGGATCATCGCCGACTCGCGCTCCTCCGACATGCGGGGCAGCAGCAGGCGCAGCGTCTCGGTGGCCATCGTCTTCTTCGCCGCTATGTCGTCGCCGAACGAGAACGGGTCGAGCAGCCCGGGCGCCGCCGAGCCGAGCGGGATGATGCGCGCCTTACGCCCCCGCTTGTCGAGCAGCCGTACGAGCGACTCGGCGTCGCCCTTCGGGTCGATCACCGCGACCGTCACGCCGCGCAACGCCATCTGATAGATCATCAGCAGCGCGAGCGTCGTCTTGCCGCCGCCCGGCTCGCCGGTGATCGCGATGGCGGTCGGCCGGTTACGGCTGGCCGCCAGCAGCGGGTCGAAGTGCACGATGCTGCGCGCCCTGCCCACGGTCTCGCCGATGTACGGGCCCAGCCAGCCCTCGCTGCCGTCGTCCAGCCGGTCGCCGAGGTCGACGGTCGCCGTGGCCATGCCGCCCGAGATCGTCCGCAGCGGCTGGCGCTGGGCATAGGCGTTGACCTGCACCTTCTCCCCCGGCAACGCCTCGCGGAACAGCGAGAACTGGTCACCGGTCGAGTTGACCACGTCGATGCCCATGTCGCGGTAGTGCTCGACGACCGCCTCCACCCGCTGCACGCAGATGTCCTCCGTCGGGGCCGACACGATCAGGCGGTGCCAGCCGTACACGAACGGCAGCCGCTCCTTCGTGATGCCGTGCTCCAGCATCCGGGCCGCGTCGATCTGCTCCGCCAGCGCCAGCGGCGCCTCCGCGCCCGCCTCCCGGATGTGGTGGTCCATGTCGCGGGCGTGCGCCAGCTTTCGCGCGACGTCCTTGGACGCCTTGACCGGCGGGATCAGCCGCATCCGCGACGAGATCTCCACGGGGAACGCGAGCTGGTCGGCGAAGTGCATCCACGGCTCGCCGTCGGGGAACGGCATGAGATCGGGGAACCGCGCGAACGACAGGTGAGCCACGTACGAGTCGCCCTGCGGCTGCACGATCCGCAGCAGCGACCTGCCGTTGTGGATCTCGCCCTCCACCAGCGCCTCGATCTCGCCCCTGCCCCAGCGCCGCTTCGGGCTCGCCGACGGCGGCGGGTCGCCCAGAGCGCCCGCGGCCGCGTGCTGGAACAACCACGCCACCTCCACGGAGGTGGCGTGCCTGGCGTAGAGGGCGCTCGACGCGAGCGCTCTGCCCAGCCGTTCCGCCTGTTCCGTCCACCGCCCGATCTCGCTGTCGGGCACGTGGTCGTCCTCCATGCCGAGGGACTTCTCGGTCTTCTGGTAGAAGCCGAGGAGCTGGCTGAGCACCCCGCTGCCGAGCTGCTTGCCGCGCGGCCCGAGCCGCACGCCGAGGTAGACCTCCTTCGACCAGAAGTCCTTCGCCCAGACGTGCCGGTACATCTCCTCCAGGTAGTCGCGCCAGCCGGGCCCCTCGTCGGACGTGGCGTTGAGCGCCATGGCCCACTCCGCCGCGGGGTAGGTGCGGTGCGCGACCCTCAGATGGACCTCGGCGTCCGGCATCCTGATCGCCGCCAGCGCGATCGTGATGTTGGTGGCCAGCGCCTCGCGTTCCTCAGGAGTGACGAACTCGTAGCTGACCGTCGGGAGTCTGAAGTACGCCCATGCGCAGGTGTCCGTGAGCAGGATGCGGTCGTCGAAATAGCGGACCGCGAGGCGCTGGTGCGCTCGTGATGCCCTGCTCATGCCGCCCCCTCAGCGCATGAACGGGCCAGGCCTGCTCGCTTGTTCACTTATCGCTCACCGATTCTCGTGCCCGGGGGGTCACTCGCCAACTCCTCCTCGCTCGGTCGGACGGTCTGTGCCTGTGCCGCGAAGCCCGCTGTCACCACGCCCGCGAGGGCGAGGTAGGCCCGCCGCCCGGCCGCGCGCAACTGCCCGGGGTCGACGACCTCCGCACCGCCCGGCGCCAGATCGTCCTCCCAGGGGACCCTGACGATGGCCCGGCACCTGCCTCTGGCCACCGCCTCCGCCTGCTCGACGTCGGCCATCGACCGCCTGCTCACGCCGTTCACGACCATCACCGCACGCCTGCGCAGCTCCGCACAGCCGTGCCCGTCGAGCCACTCGTACGTCATCGCCACCGCCTCGGACGCCTCCTCGCTCGCCGGGACCACCAGCACCAGCTGGTCGGCGTACGGCAGGACCCGTGCCGCCAGCGCGGCTGCCGGGTCGATGACGGCCAGCTTGTAGTGGCGGTCCAGCAGGCGCATCGACTCGCCCAGCCGGTGGTCGGAGAAGAGGGACCGGTCCGCCAGGCGCTGCTCGGCGCCGGCGTCGGTGTCGGCGCTGATCACCTCGAGCCCGGAGGCCGTCCTGGTGGTGTATCCGCGCATGGAGAGGTAGCCGCCGACCCGGTCGAGACCGGACAGCAGCGAGGTGAGCGTCTCGGGGGTCTCCAGCTCGATCTTGCTGGTCAGGGTGCTGCCGCCGGTGTTGGCGTCGACGGCCACCACCCTGTCGTCGCGGTAGCGGGCGAACGTGTGGCCGAGCATGAGCGCGGTCGTGCTCTGCCCGGCGCCGCCGGTGCAGCCCAGCACGACGACCCTGCGGCTGCCGCTGAACACGCCCCTCGCCCTGGCCTCGTCGATCTCGGAGCCGTCGGTACGGACACCGCCCCCGCCGACGACCACCTGCGCGATCCGCCGCCACCCGCCGGAGTCGCGGCCGACCACAGACTCGACCCGGCGTACCCGGCCCTCACCAGGGCGCGGCACGGGCACCGGCGGCACCAGCTCGCCGCCCCGGCCGGTTTCGCTCCGCAACGGCGGCGCGTCCTGCCCCGCGGCGCCCTGACCGCCCGGCCGCGCACCCCTCCGGCCGCCTGCCGCTGGCTTGGGTCCGCCCGCCACCGGAACGTCCCGTCCGCTGTCGGGCCCAGCACTGTGGGCGCTCCCCGCCGGAACGTCCCGATCGCCGGAAACGTCTGCACCGTGACCATCAGCCACCCGAGCCTCGCGGGCACCGCGAGCGCGCGCCGCCGAGGCGTCACGACCACCGACCGCATCGGGCGCGGTCGTGCCGCGCCCGCCGGCCGCATCGGGTACGGGCGTGCCGCGCCCGCCGACCGCCCCGGCCGCGCTCGTGTCACGCTTGCCGACCGCACCGGGTACAGGCGTGTCGCGGTCGCCGGCCACATCGGGTGCGGGCGTGCCGCGCTTGCCGACCGCACCGGGTACAGGCGTGTCGCGGTCGCCGGTCGCTTCGGGTGCGGGCGTGTCGCGGCCTTTGTCGGTCGTCCGGCCCCGTCCGGAACCGTCGACCGGGACCAGTGCCGGCCTCGCACGACCGCGCCTCGCCTGGCCTCGCGTCGAGGGCTCCGGGGCGCCTGGCGCTTCCCGTACGTCCGCGACCTGGCCGGGGGTGTTGCCCGCCTCTTCCCGGACCGTGTCCGGCGCGCCCCCGGACTCGGCGGTGACGGCGTCAGGCACGTCCTGCGCGGCACCACCCGATCCCGGCGAGACGGCAGCCGGGGTGCCGTCGCCTGATCCCCTCGCGACAGCACCCTCCGAGGGGCTGCCCGCCTCTCCGGCCTTCGACGGAGCGTCCGCGGCCCCAGCCACGTCACCGGCAGCACCCGGCGGAACGTCAGCGGCCGCACCACCGGCAGCGGCCGAGGAACCGTGGACGGCCTCAGCCCTCTCACCGGCAGCGGCCGAGGGAACGTCGGCGGCCTCCGGTGTGTCGGGCGCGGCGCCGACGGCTTCGGCCCGATCGTCTCCTGCGGCCGGCACTCCCGTGCGGTCGTCTTGGGTGGCTTCCGTAGCGGTGGCTCCCGTGGCGGTGGCTCCCGTGGCGGTGGCTCCCGTGGCGGTGGCTCCCGTGGGGGTGGTGGGG
>NZ_SMKO01000122.1 GCF_004348685.1 Nonomuraea deserti
AATCCGGCCGCACCTCGGCGACCATCCGCACCGCTCGGCGGCGCAGCTCGGCGGGGTAGGGAGACTTACCAGGCATGGACTCGATCCTCTCAAGAGATCAAGTCTCCACCGAACCCGGGGCGATTCATCTTGTCGTTTCAGGGGTTTCTAAATCGGGTTCGTCCTGGTTTGGGGACTGTGGAGTCAGTGTCTGGGAAGGCCCGGGTGGTGTCAGGCCGCTGGCGGGGGACCGAAATCCGGTCGTTGGGCATGGCGAAGCCGACGGTGGGCTGGGTGCTGCGGCCAGGTGGCGGGTTTTGCGGCTTATGGGGCGGGTGGTGGTCTGCTCTGGCCTGCGGGTGGTGTGCCGTCGAAGGGCTCGACTCGAGTCTGCGGGGTGTCGGCGGGTGTGATCGGCTCGTTCTGGAGCTGGTGGGTGTGGCGCCACTGGTCGAGGAAGTGGTCGTTGGCGACCGTGACGAGCAATGCGACCAGGATGGTCTGGGCGACGCGGCCGTGGGCGAGCCGGTTCTTGGGGTCGCCGAGATCAAGATTGTGTCCCTTGATCCTGCCGTTGAGGCCCTCGGTGTTGGCGCGGACAGACTTGTAGGTCCCGATCCAGGCGGGACTCAGGTAGGCCAGGTCCTGGCGAAATTTGCCGAGGTGGCCGAGGTCGTCCTTGTTCAGGGTGATGGTGTGCTGGTGGCAGATCTTCGACAGTTCGCCGGTCTTGTGGTCGGGGGCAAGACGCGGGGTTTGGCCGCGGGGTGGGCGGCTCGCTGCCGAGCGTCGGTCAGGTCGACTGCGGTGGCTCGGCTCGGCCCGCGCTAATGGAGGCGGTCGAAGCGGGGGCAGGTGACCGCCGGGGAGGTGCCTGCTGCGTGGCATTGGAAGCGGATGGCGCCGTCTGCGTTCGCGCTCTGTTTGAGACGCAGCAAGTACGGCTCTCGCGCGGCGATCAAAAGATCTGGCCAGGTAGCCGCGGCCTTTGTTTCAGAGAACGGGGGTGGGCACGAGCGCGGTGACGAGGTCTTGCAGCAGGGTCCGCTTGTGGATGTGGTCGGGTTCGTCGTCGTGCCAGGCGGTGGCGAGCAGGTCGGCCCGGTGCTGGGGCAGGCGGGTGCGGCGGTCGTGGCGGCAGCGGGCGTAGCGGCTGGGGGCGGCATCAGGGACCTGTGCCGTCTGGCTGGTGCAAGGCCGGGGTCAGGTGGCTCGGGCGCAGGTCGTGCGCGGCGGCCAGGCGCGTGGCTTCGCCGTGCTCACAGGGCGCGGCCGCGCAGCAGCGCGACCGCGGTGGGCTCGTCCAGAGCTGGCGACGAAGTATGGGTAGCGGGCCAGCGCGGAGGCGCTCATCCCGGCCTCGTTAGCGGCCATCGCAGCCCGGCAATGCTGTTCGGCGCAGTCCAGATGGGCGTGGGACAGGCGCTGCCTCACGTCCGGAAACTGGCGTTTTCCAGCGTGTTCGTGGTGACGAGCAGCCTGAGGCTGCGCTTCTTCAAGTGATGACGGCCGCGGCCCCGTTCCTCTCTTAGGCGGGGGCCGCGGCCGTTCCGGTATCAGCTCAGGGTGAGCGGTGTGGCGGCGGCGATGTGGGTGAGCTTGGCGGGATTGCGGACGAAGTAGATGCCGGTGACGAAGCCGTCCTCGACACGGATCGCCACGACGCTGTCGATCTCGCCGTCGACGCGCAGGAGGAGCGCCGGATTGCCGTTGATGGTGGTGGGCTCGCCGGTGAGCGCGCCTTCCTTGTCGCTGAGGCCGGCGAGGAGGAGACGGCCTACCTTTGCCAGGCCCGTGACGGGTCGCAGCGCGGCGCTCCTGACGCCGCCGCCGTCGCTGATCAGGACGACGTCGGGGGCGAGCACGTCTAGCATGCCCTGCAGGTCGCCGGTCTCCACGGCGTGCTGGAACGATGCGAGGGCGGCCTGGGCCTGGCGCGAGGAGATCACTTTGCGAGGGCGGCGGGCGTCGACGTGTTTGCGGGAGCGGTGGGCGATCTGGCGGACTGCGGCGGGGGTCTTGCCGACCGCTTCGGCGATCTCGTCGTAGCCGACGTCGAAAACCTCGCGCAGGACGAACACGGCTCGTTCGGTGGGCGAGAGGGTCTCCAGGATGAGCATCATGGCCATGGACATGCTCTCGGCGAGCTCGGCGTTCTCGGCGACGTCCGGCGCGGTGAGCAGCGGCTCGGGCAGCCAGGGGCCAACGTAGGCCTCTTTGCGGCGCCGCAGGGCCCGCAGCCGGTCGAGCGCCCGCCGGGTCGTGACGCGCACGAGGAACGCGCGCTGGTCGCGGACCTGTGCCATTTCGACCTCGACCCAGTGCAGCCAGGTCTCCTGCAGGACGTCCTCGGCGTCAGCCGCCGAGCCGAGGATCTCGTAGGCAACGGTGAACAGCAGGTTGCGGTGGGTGATGAAGGCCTCGGTCGCCGGGTCAGCGGCGTGGTCTTGCATCTTCGAATCCTTCCATGGTGCTTGGGCCGCCTGCGCTCCAGGAGCTACGACACGTGCGCGGACCGGCTCGCGCACGTGGCTTGGACACGCTGCTGCCGGGTGTCGTCCTTGGCCTTCAGGACGCGTGCGCCGGGCTTGTGCGCCTCGGCGGAGAGCTGCTTGACAGTGTGGGAGACAACGAACTCCTTCAATCGCGCGCCCGGGCGGCCGCCGACGTAGAACCGGATGGCGGTGTCATCCTTGCGCGCGAACTGGAAGATGCCGGCGCCGCGGCCGAGGCTGACGCACAGCCCGGCGAAGGCGACGCTGATGGGTTCGGGCCGTCCGCCCTCGATCCGGCGAAGCACGGCGTCGGCGGCGTGCGGGCCGAGCTGGACGGCGGATTGGCAGCCCATCCGGTAAGCGAGGCCCGAGGGCGAGGCCGCGTCCCCGGCGGCGACGATGCGGTCGTCGTCGATGCTGGTCAGGGTCTCGTCGGTGAGGAGGCGGCCCACCTCGTCGGTGCTGAGGCCGCTGCGGGCGGCCAGGTCGGGAACGCCGAAGCCGGCGGTCCAGATGGTCAGGTGGCCGCGTACCTCGCGGCCGTCGGCGAGGTGCACGGCGTCGGCCGTCACGGACGCTGCATTGGTGCCGGGGCCTTCGAGAACGGTCACGCCGAGGGCCGCCAGCCGCTTGGCGACGAAGCGGCGGCCGTTCGGGTGGAGGTAGGGGCCGAGCTGTCCTCCACACACGAGGGTGACGGTACGGCCCGCCTCGGCGAGCTCGGCCGCGGTCTCGATGCCGGTGGCGCCGCCGCCGACGACCGTCAGCGCCGCGGTGGCGGGCGCGGCGGTCACGGCTTGGCGCAGCCGCTCGGCCTCCTCCAGGGTTGCGATCGGGTAGGCGAACCTGTCCGCGCCGGGCACCTCCGGTGCGCCGCTGCGGCTGCCCACCGCGTAGATCAGGTGGTCGTACCCGGCCGTGCCGCCGCTGGCCAGCGAGACGGTGCGCGCCTCCCGGTCGATCCCGGTCGCGGCGTCGACCACGAGCTTGACGCGTTCGCTCAGGACGTCCTTGTAATCGACGACCGCGTCGTCGGACCCCACCACCAGTTGGTGCAGGCGGATCCGCTCGACGAAGGCCGGGCGCGGGTTGACGAGGGTCACGGCCACGTCGTCGCGGCGGGTCAGGCGGTTGGCCGCGAGGACTCCGGCGTATCCACCGCCGATCACGATGACTTTCGTCCGGCCGCCGGTGCGCTTCGTCATGGTCTCTGCTCCGTTCGTTCGGGGTTCGCACACAAGTCGCCGGACGAAGAAAGCTTGTGACAAGGTGTGGCTCGGATCACATCCGACGGTGGGTGAGGGCGCGTCGGACAGGTGGACGTGACCGTGGACGCAGGAGGGAGGCGTTGGAGAGGCCGGTGGCGAAGTAGTGGGCGTCCAGGGACGACCTCGACCTCGCTGGCGGCTGAGCGGCGCAGGAGGCGGTCGGACGGATGTTTCTCCAGGAGCGCAGCCATGTAGGCCAGGAGCTCCCGAGCGCTCTTGTTGCATTCTCAGTCTGGCGCTTGGATCGGGGAGGGTGCTCTTCTGCGGTGCGTCTCAAGCGGCGGGTTCCGGCGTCTCGCCCGTTTCCGCCGCGGGCCGCCGCCCGGTGGCTAATTCCAGGCGCCGGGCACCTGGTAGGGCACCTTGCCTTCGAGTTGCTTCTGGTCGAGCACCTCGCCCTTCAGGGGCAGCGCAACGGTGGCCTGCCGGCCCCACGCCGAGTAGCGGGTGTCCGCCTCGACGCGGAGCACGGAACCCTTCCAGTGGCGCAGGACGCCTATGGCGGTGACTCGCTCCACCAGTCCGGCACTGCTCAGGTGGAGGGTGTAGGAGATGGTGCTGACGGGCTTGCTGGTGGAGTAGCCGCGGAAGTGCGAGGCGAAGGAACGGGATACCTCGACCAGCTTGTCGGCCTTGATCGTGCCCTTCACCACCCCACCCCGCCCGGATGTGCGGTGGGCCAGCAGCGCCTTCAGCGTGGTGGTCTCCAAGACATCCAGGAGCGGATTACTGGCCGGTAGATCGGTAAACATGTAGCGCACCCAGTTGGTGCCCTGGGGCAGCACGTCAGCGAAGCGGGGGCCTGACACATAGTCGTCGTGTCCTGACGAGATCACCCTCAGGGGCAGCTCTTCAAGGGCGGCGTCCTCTGCCATGTCGAATTCCTTCAGGCCGCTCATCACCGTCTTGCTGTACTGCAGGCTCTGGGACGTATCAGAGGCGATCTCGCCTTCCGGCCCGAACCCGACCATGCCGTCCATGTCCAAGGTGTAGGAGATGCCCCGGCCGCTATCGACCTTTGCGGTGGACACGATGTTCACGCTCTTGCCGGGGGTCAATGTGGCTCGAAGCGCTTTCACCGGATCGGTTCTGGGCGCTGCCTGCGCCGGGGCGGCGAGGAACTGTGTCAGGCCCGCGGCCAGAATGGCACCCACGACGATCCGCTTCATCACGATTCCCTGGAAATAGGCCCGGAGGAACGCAACAATCTTGTGCATACGAGATCAACTGTCAAACCGGACCGCAATCGTGACCGACGAACGGAACGCCGCGCACCTCCGATCGCCCATGGCGGCCGGTTTCGATTTCTTCTCTGTGATGCGAATCTCCGCGTGCCCACCGCGCCCCCAAGCCAGTTGTCACGGCTGGACTGAAGGTGACGAAAACCCGGATGATCAAAGAGGCCCGGGTCCGGTACGTCGCGGAGAGCCGCGGGTTTGTGCGGAGTGACTACGCCGGATGGGAGCAAAGCGGTGCGAACCCGACGAGGTGCCCGGATTGTGCTGCTGGATCAGGACGATCGGATTCTGCTGATCCGGCACAGGGACGACGGCGCCATCGTCGTTCCAGGGTTTCCGGTCCGGGAGTTGTTCTGGGTGCCACCAGGTGGAGGGCTGAAGGAGGACGAGGACTTCGTGCAGGCCGCTCGCAGGGAACTGCTGGAGGAGACCGGTCTGACAGAGGTCGAGTGGGGGCCGTGCCTGTGGACTCTCGATGCGGACGTGCGGTGGAGCGGCGAACCCGTGCACATGCACGAACGGTACTTCCTTGCGCTGATGCGGGGCACGCCGGCCATCACCCGCGCCTACCTGGAGCCGGGCGAGCAGCAGGCGATCATTGACCATCGATGGTGGTCCTTGGCTGAGCTGGTCGCGGCCGAGACCACGGAGACTCTGCGGCCTGTGGGACTTCCGGAGCTGCTGGCCGATGTGCTGGCCTTAGGGGGCGTCCGTCAGGCGGGCCGCGTGCCCTTCGTACGTAGGAGTCCGCGGCCCGGCCTGGCGGCTTCCCGGCCTGTCTCGGGTAGGGCGGCGGGAAGGCGGCGCAGGGCGCGTGCCGCTACGGCGTGATCGCGCCGGCGGCCGGGGTCGCCTGCTTCAGCAGTCGCCATCCCAAGGGCGCCAGGGCCGGCCACATGCACAGCACCGCGAACGGCATGAGGGCCTGGCGGCCGGGTCCGTCCAGCACTTCGTAGGTGACGAACAGGACCAGGGTGGCCAGGACGAGTGCCAGGGTCGTCGTGCTGATTCGTTTCAGGACGGCCAACTGGATGATGAGGGCCAGGAATCCCAGGTAGACGAGCTGGGTGCCGAATCCGTACAGGATCGCCTCGGCTGCCGGGATGCTGCGGATCTGCTGGTCCAGGACCTCCCGCTGCGCATGGTTGTCGGCGATTCGTTTCCAGATCACGGGCCTGACCCTAGCCATACAGAATTTTTCCTGCAAGTTTTCCTCTGCAGCAATTTTTCTGCACAATGGCCCCGAGTACGGCTAGGCTGGTCGAATGTCCACCGAACCGGTCATGCACACCCCGGCGGCGATGAAGGCACTCGCCAGCCCGCTGCGGCGAGAGATCCTCAGGCACCTCGCCCATCACGGACCGGCCACCTCCACCACGCTGGCCAGAGCCATGGGCCAGAACACCGGGACCACCAGCTACCACCTGCGGATGTTGTCCGACACCGGTTTCGTGACCGAGCTGCGCGAGCGCGCCAAAGGGCGGGAACGCTGGTGGGACGTCGTCAAAGCCGACCGGCGGACGCCTCCCCGCGAAGAGCTGACCGACGCCGGACAAGACCTCGCCGAGCAACTCGGCGACTCCAAACTCGCCGAGGACCTACGGCTGCTGTCAGCCTTCACCCACAAGCGGGACGAGGACGGTGACTGGCAGCAGAGCTCCCGAGCCGCCACATTCATGACCAAGGCGCAGCTCAAGGAGTTCCATGAGGAATATCTCAAACTGGTGCACCGCTTCAGCGCCGACCGCGACAACGCGCCCGCCGACGCCCGGATGATCCTGCTGCGCTGGATCGGTTTCCCCGACCCCCGCGGCTCCTGATCCGGTTCGCGCGTGAGCTCTCCGGCAAGGAACGACCCCTCGCCGTCCTCGGGCCAAGGACCGGACCGGTCATGTGCCGGGCAGGTCCCGGGCGGGCGTGGCACTGTGGCGCTGGTAGTGGCGTGCCGCCCGCGCCCGGTTGCCGCATGACGGCTTGCACCACTCCTGCCGCCCGTGGCTCTTGACGAAGTAGCGTACGCAGCTCGGCGCGTTGCAGGCCCGCAACTGCTCGCGTCGCGGGCCGCTCAGGAAGTCGATGGCGGCCCGGGCCAGGGCCGCGACCAGCCGGACGTTCGCGTCGGATTCATCCGACAACACTCCCACCCGAGGTGGCGCGTCCGCGGGCCAGTCGAGTTGCGGGACGATGGCTTCACGGGCGGCCGCCGCGTTGAGGTGAGCCAGCGCCTGCTCGACCGGCATCAGCCGGTGGGCGTCGGCCCGGCTCGGCGGCGCGGGGCTGACCGCTTGCGCGAAAAGCGCCCGCACGGCCCGGCGCAGCTCGACGATCTCGCCGGCGAGCTTCTCGTCCACCGTGAGCGCTGCGACGTCGACGTGGCCGGCCAGCAGCTCGCCCTGCTGGTGGATCCAGCGGGCCGTGCTCTGCAGCGTGGCCAGGTCGTCGGCGACACCGCCGGTGCCGTCATGGCGGATCGTGCTCGCCAGTTCCAGGGCCGGCCAGCGCTCCACTCCCACCCCTCCGGGTTGCCTGTCTCCTCTTTGCACCTTACCGTCCTAACGGTAAATCGGATTTAACCATTAGACGTGAAGGGGCGCCACGATGACGTTGTTGCTGGCTCAGATCAGCGACCTGCACCTCGACGGCACCGACAGAGCGCTCCGGCGCGCCACCCGGATCATGAGCTACCTGCGGACCCTTCCCCGCCCGGTCGACGCCGTGCTGGTCACCGGCGACATCGCCGATCACGGGGAGGAGGCCGAGTACGAGCAGGCCGCCCAGATCCTGGCCGCCCCCTTCCCCGTGCTCACCTGCCCCGGCAACCACGACGCCCGCCCGGCCTACCGCAAGGCGCTGCTGCGGCAGCCGCCCGGCGCCGGCCCAGTCAACGAGGTGCACCACATCGGCGACACCGCCATCCTGATGTGCGACTCCACCATCCCCGGCCGCAACGAGGGCCGCCTCGACTCCGAAACCCTGGCCTGGATGCACGCCACCCTCGACGGCCTCGCCGCGGGCACGCCCGCGCTGATCGCCTTCCACCAGCCGCCCGCCGAACTCCATCACCCGTTGCCCGACTCCCAGCGGCTGGAGGGGACCGGCGACCTGGCCGCCCTGCTCGACGCCCACCCGCAGGTGGTGGCCGTGCTCACCGGCCACGCTCACACCGCGGCCGCGTCCACCTTCGCGGGCCGCCCCCTGATCGTCGCACCGGCCGTCACCTGGACCCTGCGCCTGCCGTGGGAGGGCGACGAGCCCGCCGACCGCGAGCAACCGCCCGGCCTGGCCTTCCACATCCTGGACGACGACCGCCGCCTGACCACCCATTACCGCGTCGTGCTCGAGGCGTGATCCACCCGTACGCGGCCGCCGCGTTCCTCCTGGCGATCCTGCCCATCATCGCCACCCCGGGCGCCAGCCTGACCCTGCTGATCCAGCACGTCACGGCCGGCGGTCGCCGCCAGGCTCTGCCCGTCATCCTCGGTACGGTCAGCGGCCTGTACGCCCACGCGACCCTGGCCATCGCCGGCCTGTCGGCGCTGGTCATGCACTCCAGCCAGGCCTTCACCGCCGTCAAGCTCCTCGGCGCGGCCTACCTCGTCTGCCTGGGCCTGTGGACCTGGCGCTCCACCACCCTGCCTGCGGCTCCCGCGCCGACGGATCAGCCGCGACGGACCGGCTCCGTCTACACCCAGGCCCTGCTCGCCAACGTGCTCAACCCCAAGGCGGCCTCGATCTGCCTGACCCTGGTCCCGCAGTTCATCCAGCCCGGCCGCCATTTCGGCGGGCAGATCCTCACCTTGGCCACCGCCCACGCCCTGCTGATCGTGGTGTGGTTGCTGACCTGGACGGCCCTCCTCCATCGGGGGGCGCGCATCTTGCACAGGGCCCGCTTCAAACGTGCGGTCGGCAAGGTGACGGCGGTGGTGCTCGTCGTCCTCGGCCTCCGGGCCGCCACGACGTAGGCGACGTCTCCGGCAAGGAGGCGGCGGGCACCGCGGTCCAGACGGGTCAGACGCGGCGTGCGATCGTGACGATCGAGCGGCCGGCCTCTGAGACGGGTTCGTGACGCCAGCCGCCGTAGTGCGCCTCGACTTCGAAGCCGGCCTCGTTCAGCAACGTCCCGAGCGCCGGCACGTCCAGGAAGCGCAGGCTCGCGCGATCGACCCGCAGGACGGTGCCGTCAGGGGTGCTGGTCGTCTCGGTGAGCGTCACCACGTCGCCGAGCACCGACTCGACGCGGTGCGAGACGCGAAGCGTACGGCCGGTTCCGTCCACGACCTCGGTGGCGTTCGACGGGTTCCACTCCTCCCACTCGCGCACCCGCGGGTTGCGCGTGTCGAACACGAACCGGCCGCCGTCGCGAAGCGCCCCGCGGATCGCGGCCAGCGAGGTGGCCAGGTCATCATCGCCGACCAGGCACTGGAAGGCGTTGCCGGCCATGGTCGCCAGGTCGAACTCGCGATCCCAGGCCGCGTCCGCCGCGACACCGGCGACCCACTCCACATCCGTACGTCGCCGAGCCCGATCGAGCGCAGCCAGATCCGGGTCGAGCCCGGCGAGCCGCCCGCGATGACCGAGCTCCCGCGCCTGGCGCAGCATGCTGCCGGTGCCGCACCCGACGTCCAGCACGGCGTGCGCGTCCATCACCATCTCGTGGAAGAACGCGTCACCGGGATAGCGCGTGGGGTCCCACGGATTGAGCAGGTCGTACAGGGCGGCGGCCTCGACATCGGTGATCATCCAGGCAGTATCGGGCCGTTCACGGCCGCGGACAACCGGCCCGCAAGTGGAGTTTCTCGCGGAGGAATCCGAAGGCGGCACCCGCCTGGGCCCTCGCGACGCTCGACCCGGAGATCGTCGAGTGGCGGTGCGGGGTCGGGAACACGGCGTCGAGACGGCTAGCCGCTTCGTACCCATGGGATGCGCCGGGCCGGGCCGGGGCGCGTGCGGCCTGCGGTGAGGGCGATCGCGGCGGCGGCGGCGCACAGGATCGCGGTCCACGCCAGGGTGGCCTCGGTCGAGGTGTGATCGGCGACCACGCCGGCGATCCACGGCCCGGCGGTCTGACCTGCGGCGAACACCGTGGTGAAGGCCGCCAGCGTGGCGGTCCAGTCGGCGGACGGGACGTTGCCCCTGATGAGGGCGGTGATCGCGGCGGGGACGCCCATGAAGGTCGCCCCGTAGACGATCGCGGAGGCGAGGATGACCGGTGGCGTGGGTGCCGCCAGCGCCAGCGCGGCGCCGCCGCCCAGGAGCGCGAGCAGGGTGGCCAGCGCCCGGGTGCCGGGCCATCGGGCGGTGGGACGGTTCCACAGTGCGGGCGCCGCGATGACGGCCAGGCCGAGCGCCGTCCAGGTGAGCACCACCTGCCCGAGCGGGGCGCGCTGGTCGGCGAGGTAGGCGGACAGGAACGTGATGTAGGTGATGTATCCGGCGGCGAACAGCAGATAGGCCAGGGCGGGGCCCCACAGCGGGCGTACGCGGGCCCGTCCGGCCGTGGCGGGTTGCGCGTCCTCGTCCGTACGCGCCGCGCTCCAGCTCGCCACGGTCGCCAGCGCGGCAGCGGCGGCCAGGCCGACCCAGCCCAGGCGCCAGTGCTCTCCCAGAGCGGGGACGCCCACGCCGCTGACGACGATGCCCAGCCCGGTGCCGGCGAAGTACACGGTGATGGGCGTCCCCGAGGCCGCGCGGGCGGCGACGCGTGAGGCGATCACGCCGCCGGTGACGAACACCACCGCCCCCGCCACTCCGGCCGCGGCCCGCGCGGCCAGCAACGCCAGGTAGGCGTCGCTCACCACGGTGGCGGCGAGTGACACGGCCGTGAGCGCCATGCCGATGCGGAAGGCGGCGGCGGTGCCCCAGCGGCGCACGACCGCGGCGGTCAGCAGCGCGCCGAGGAGGTAGCCGAGCCCGTTGGCGGTGCTCATCGCCCCCGCCTCGGACAGCGTCCAGCGCAGGTCCTCCCGCATGGCGGGCAGGAGCAGGCCGTAGGCGAAGCGCGCGAGACCGAGGGCCGACGCGGTGCCGAGCGCCAGCCGGCCCGCCTGCCATGCCGCACCGGACCCCGCCTTCAGCGCCGTCCGCGTCATCGGTCGCGTCTCTCGGCGGCGGCATCGTCGCGGTGCGTCGCGTCCTGGGCGTTCGGGGCTTGCGGGGAGGCGAAGTGGGCGGGCATGTCACCCCATAGATCGAACCGATCGGTACGAACCTGATGCTAGCAGGCAGTACGAACCGGCCGGTACGATCTATGGCATGCCCGTTCCCAAAGGCTCGACGATCGACCCGGAGCGCACCCGGGCGGCCATCCTCGAGAAGGCCACCGAGGTGCTGTACGAACGCGGGCTGGACGGCATCGGCGTCGCCGAGCTGTGCGCTCGCGTCGGAGCCTCCAAAGAGACGCTCTACCGGCACTTCGGCACCAAGGACGGCCTCGTGGAGGCCATGCTGCGGGAGCGCAGCGAGCGGGTGGCGAACCGGCTGGCCGAGGCCGCCGCCGCCGCGGGAGACGACCCCGGCGACCAGCTCGCCGCGGTGTTCGACGCCCTCCAGCGGCGCTACGACGAGCCGGCCTTCCGTGGTTGCCCGATGCTGAACGCGGCCGCCCAGCACCACGTCGAAGCCGTACGCGCTATCGCCGCCCGCCACCTGGACCGATACCTCGAGCTCCTGACCGGCATCGCCGCCCTTGCCGGAGTCGCCGATCCCCCCGCCCTGGGGCGGCAGCTGCTCATGCTGGTCCAGGGGGCGACCGTCGTCGCCGCGCATCACGACCGGGCGGGCGCGGGCGCGACAGCCAGGGAGGCGGCGCTCACCCTGCTGTCCGCCGCCGCTCGCCAGGACTGAGGCCTTCCGGCGTGACAAATCGCCATATCCGGATAGCCGTGCATATTTCTTTATGGGGAGCCCAAACGGTTTTTGGACAGTGATTCTCCGACCCATGCCCAGCGGCACCGTCGACGCCATGAAGCGGATGTTAATGTCCGCAACGCAAACGGTCCGCCTGCAGCTGGAGGGGAAATCTCATGGCTCGACCGAACGTCCGAATATCGGCATTTCTGGCGGCGATGGGCGCCGCCCTGCCGGTGGTGGCCCAGGTGCCGGCTCACGCCTCCGCCCTGCCGGTCTTCAGCAGTTGCCAGGACGTCCGCCGGACAAATCCGATCGCCCGGGACGGCACGTATCTGCTCATCAACAACGGAAACGTGTTCACGGCGTACTGCCACAACATGGCCACCACGCCCCGCGAATACATCACGCTCGCCAGGACGGGCCAGGACGCCAATTTCTCGCAGTACACCGCCGGCGGCGCCTCGCCCGGCACGAACGTCAGGACCACCTTCACCCGGCTGCGCGTCGACCCCCGCACCTTGACCGTGGACGTCGGCGACCTGACCTTCGCGTCGTCCACCGGTTCGCTGCGGCACGGCTCGACGACCGTGACGAGCATGCCCTACGGCACCGCGATGGCGTGCAACGGGCGGGCCGACGGCCGGGGCAACATCGACCTGCGTGACACGCCGTTCCGGGTGAACGACACCTTCGTCACGGGCGGCAACGGCTCCAGCGGATCGGCGAGCGTGAGCGCGCGCAACCAGGTGGTCAACCTGCTCGGCGGCGGCTACTGCGGCTGGATCACGTCCGCTCCGGCGATGTACAACCCCTTCAACCCGAGGCCGGGCACGCCCCACATCGAGCTGAGGTGCGCGCGGAACGGCATGATCTTCTCGGGCGACCAGATCTGCGTCCGCCTGAACAACGGCGCCCCGGTCACCACGCAGGTGCGGCAGCCGGGCAACCAGGGCCGGGTCATCGTGCAGTACGGCGACAGGGCGGTGGCGGTGCTGGGCCCCGACGGGCAGGTCCGCTCCCTGCGTTGAGACACCCTTGCTCGACGTACGAGTGCGGCAGGCCCGGTTCCCGGTCGGGGAGCCGGGCCTCCTGCCGTACGCGGAACGTACGGGGCTCGCCCCCGCTACCTGCCCAGACCGGCCTCGTAGGCGAGCAGCCCGGCCTGGGTGCGGTTGGTGCACCGCGTCTTCGCGAGGATGCGGGAGATGTGCCCTTTGACGGTGGTCTCGCTCAGGAACAGCGTGGTGGCGATCCCCGCGTTGGACATCCCCCGGGAGAGGCAGACCAGCACCTCGCGTTCCCGTTCGGTCAGGTCGTCCAGGCAGGCGAGCCTGCGGTCACGGGCCGCCAGCCGGCTCGTGGTGGTGGCGAGCAGGCTCGTGGCGGCGGTACGCGACATCACGGTGTGGCCCTCGGCGGCGACGCGGACCAGGCCGATCAGATCCTGTGGCGACGTCGACTTCAGCAGGAAGCCCGACGCGCCCGCGTGGAGTGCGCGCAGCACGTACTGGTCGGCGTCGAACGTGGTGAGCACGACCACGTGCGGCGGCCTGGCCAGCCCGGCGATCCGGCCGATGGCGGTGATCCCGTCGACGCCCGGCATCCGCAGATCCATCAGCACGAGGTCGGGACGATGGCGGACGACCTCTTCCACCCCGGCCGCCCCGTCGTACGCCTCGCCGACCACCTCGATGTCACCGGCCGAGCCGAGGATGGTACGCAGATGCGCGCACACCATGGGCTCGTCGTCCACCACCACGACCCTGACCGTGTCGCTCACGTGCTCGCCGCCACCTGGGTGGGCAGGGTCGCCCGGAGCTCGAAGCCTCCGTCGCCGCGCGGCCTCGCCACCAGCGTGCCGTTGACCAGCTCGACCCGCTGCCGCAGGCCCAGCAGCCCGGTGCCCGGCCCTGGACCGGCCAGTGCCGGGTCGGCCGGACGGGTGGGCGCGGTGTTGCGCACGGTCAGCCGTACGACCTCGCGGTCGTAGTGCGCCTCGACGCGGGCGGACGCGCCCGGGGCATGTTTGCGCACGTTGGTCAGCGCCTCCTGGACGATCCGGTGGGCGGTACGGCCGACGACAGGGGAGAGCGGCGACCGGTCGCCGCGTTCGGCGAGCTCGACGGGGACGCCCACGGACTCCGACTCGGCGATCAGCGTGCCGAGGTCGGGCAGGACGGGCTGAGGCATGGTGGCGTGCCCGGCGTCGCTGTCGGCGTCGCTGTCGGCGGCGCGCAGGATCCCCACGAGGTCGCGCAGTTCGGCCAGGGCCTGGCAGCCGGTCGTGCGCAACGCCTCCGCGGCCTCCTCGGTGCGATCGTCGGTGGCGGACACCTGCAGCGCGCCCGCCTGGAGGACCATCAGGCTCACCCGGTGGGTCACCACGTCGTGGATCTCGGCCGCCAGCCGCACGCGTTCCTCGCCACGGGCCTGCTCGGCCATCAGGTGCCGTTCGCGTTCGGCTCGTTCGGCCCGTTCGCGCAGGGACGCGAGCAGTTGCCGGCGGGCGGCCACGTACAGGCCCAGCAGCGCGGCGGCGAAGGTGATCAACGAGGTGCGCAGGCCGATCTCGACCCACGCCTCCCACGGCCTGAAGATGAGCGCGGTCAGGACGACCAGCGCCGCCACCGGGATCATCGCCGTGCGGCGGTCGGCCGCGAACACCATCGCGGCGTAGGCGGCGAACGGCGCCGCCGGCGGCCACCAGAGCAGGTCAGGGTTCCCGGGGATGCCGCCGGGAAGGAACGGGAGCGCCGCGGTGGCGCCGACCACCAACCACGTCACCGCCACCGGCGCCCGCCGGCGTAACACCGGCACCAGCGCGGCGGCGAGCAGCACGGGGGCGGTCAATCCGCCGTGCCGCAGCTGCTCCCCTGTCAGGGTCAGGCAGATCGCCACCGGCAGCGCGTCGGCGGCCACCACGCGGATCAGCCGGGCACGCACACGACCACCTTAGGCGGCGGCCTGCTCGCGCGGGCCCTACGAAAGTACGGTTTCCCGCACGGAGGACGCTACCGTCGCAGCTCCCGTCGCACCGCACTCCCGCGGTCGAATCGGAGCATGTCCCCATCAACGACACGGGCCCTGCTGGCCTGCGGGGCCGTCGCCCCGCTCGCCTCGCTGCTGACCTTCCATCTCGACATGGTGTTCCGCACCGGGTACGACCCCCTGCGCCATGCGCCGAGCCTGATGATGACCGGTGAGCGAGGCTGGATGCAGATCGCCAATTTCGTGGTCACCGGAGCGCTGATGATCGCGTGCGCCGTGGGGGTGCGGCGTGCGCTGCCCGCCGGTCGCGCCTCCCGATGGGGGCCACCGCTGGTGGCGATCTACGGGACGGCCATGATCGCCACGGGGGTGTTCGTCACCGACCCGCAGATGGGCTACCCGCCGGGAACGCCGCCCGGCCTCCTGCCCGGCGTCAACGCCGGTTCGAGCTGGCACGGAAACCTGCACTGGGTGGCGGTGTTCGTCATGTACGCGGCGGCGACGCTCGCCTGCTTCGCCTTCGCCAGGCGCTTCGCCGCCGAGCCCGGCGGGCGGGTGTGGGCGGCCCTCCTCGTCGGCACCGGCGTCCTGACGCCCGTGATCATGTACGGCGGCAGCCTCGTCCTCCAGCCGCTGTCCCTGTCCGGCGAGTGGTACGCGGCGCTCGACGGGATCGCGAGCCGCCTGATCATCCCGCTCGGCTGGATCTGGGCGGCGCTGGTGTCGTACCGCCTGCTCAGGACACGTGCCGCCGCGGAGGTGAACGCGTGATCGAGGTCCGCCGGCTCACCAAGGTGTACGGCGCGGGACGCGCTGTCGACCGGCTCACGTTCACCGTAAAATCGGGCGTCGTCACGGGATTTCTCGGGCCGAACGGGGCCGGCAAGACGACCACGCTCCGCATGGTCATGGGGCTGGACCGGCCGACGGAGGGGACGGCGACCGTGGCCGGGCGCCGCTACGCCGACCTGGCCGATCCGCTGCGCACGGTCGGCGCGTTGCTCGACGCCCGCGCCGTACATCCTCGAAGGACCGCCCGCGACCATCTGCGCTGCCTGGCGGCGAGCGGTGGCATCGCCGACCGCCGCGTCGACGACGTGCTCGGGCTGGTCGGACTGGATCAGGCGGCGCGCAGGCGGGCGGGGGAGTTCTCGCTCGGCATGAGCCAGCGGCTGGGGATCGCGGCGGCGCTCCTGGGCGACCCCGAGGTGCTGGTTCTCGACGAGCCGGTGAACGGCCTGGATCCCGAAGGCATCTGGTGGATCCGCGGGTTCATGCGGAGCCTGGCCGCGGAAGGGCGCACCGTACTCGTCTCCAGCCACCTGATGAGCGAGATGTCCGTGACCGCGGACCACCTGATCGTGATCGGACGTGGCCGGCTCCTGGCGGACGCGGGCGTGGCAGAGCTCACCGGCCCGCAGTCGGTGCTCGTGCGCGCCGCGCGGCCGGCGGAGCTGGCCGGGCTCCTGTCGGCCGAGGGCGCTTCGGTGAGCAGGTCGGGGAAGGCGCTGACCGTCACCGGCATGGGCAGCGCCGCCATCGGAGCGCTCGCCGCGGTCCGCGGCCTGGCCCTCATCGAGCTGACCCCTCAACGGACCACCTTGGAGGAGGCGTACATGGGTCTCACCGGCGACAGCGTCGAGTTCGGCGGGGGAGGGGCGTCATGAGGGCCGCCCTGCGGGGGGAGTGGCGCAAGCTGCGCACCTTGCGATCCACCACCTACAGCCTGGTCGTCCTGGCGGTGCTCAGCGTGGGGTTCGGGGCGCTGTTCAGCGGCGGCGCCGCGGGGAGCCACCGGGAACGGCCCGCGGAGTTCGACCCCGCCGCCCTCAGCCTCCAGGGCGGAGCGATGTTCGGCCAGATCGTCATCGGCGTCCTGGGAGTGTTGTCGATCACGTCCGAGTACGCCGCCGGCACCATCACGGCCGGCCTGGCCGCGGTGCCCCGGCGCGGGCGGCTGTTCGCGGCCAAGGCCGCCGTCGTCGGCGTGGTCGCCGCCGTGGCGGGGTTGTCGGCCGCGCTCGCCTCCTTCCTCATCGGCCAGTGGGTGTTCGCGGCCGGAGGGGTGCCGTACGCGGGTCTCGGGGACGCAGGGGTGGCGCGGGCCGTTCTCGGAGCCGGGCTCTATCTCGCGCTGATCGGGCTGCTAGGGCTGGCGCTGGGCTTCCTGACCAGGTCAACGGCGGCGGGCGTCACGCTGCTCACCTCGATGACCGTGCTCGTCCTGGCCGTCCTGCAGCTCCTGCCGCAGTGGGCCGCCGGCTTCTGGCCGACCGTCGCCGGCATGCAGGTCGTCACGACTCTGCCCGGCTCGTCGCCATGGCCGGGCTTTCTGCTGTTCACCGTATTCGTCGCCGCGCTCACGGCCGCCGCCCTCTGGACGTTCCAGCGCAGGGACGCGTGAGTCGCGGTCGCGCGTCCCGGCCTTCTGCGTGACGGGAGGTGCGGTCCGTGCCGGCGGCGCGTGAGATAATAAGGGGTACGGAGCCCTCTCCGCCTCGGACCCGGTCCAGGCGAGAGGGTTTTTTCATGCCCGCGGTGACTTCCCGCCGGCGCCTTCCCTCACGCGATCAAGGAGTGATCCCATGGACCTCGGCCTGACATGCCCGCGTTTCACCTGGCCCGGTGGCGACGCCGCCATCGCCGCCAGGTTCGCCGCCGCGGCCCGGGGCGCCGACCAGGCGGGGCTGCGCAGCTTCTGGGTGATGGACCACCTCTTCCAGATCCCCAACTTCGGGGCCGTGGAGGATCCGATGCTGGAGGCGTACGGCGCGCTGTCCTACGCCGCCGCCCTCACCGGCCGGGTGAGCCTGGGCGCGCTCGTGACCGGAGCCGTCTACCGCGAACCCGGCCTGCTGGTGAAGCAGGTCAGCACGCTCGACGCGCTCTCCGGCGGCCGGGCGGTCCTCGGCATCGGCGCCGGCTGGTACGAGCCTGAGGCCCGCGGGCTCGGCCTGCGTTTCCCGCCGCTGGCGGAGCGGTTCGAGCGGCTTGAGGAGACGCTCCAGATCGCCCGGCAGATGTGGAGCGACACGGACCGACCGTACGAGGGCCGCCACTATCGCCTGGAACGTACGCTCAACGCGCCCCAGGCGAACCCGCCCATCCTCATCGGCGGCAGCGGGGAGAAGAAGACCCTCCGGCTCGTCGCCGAGTACGCCGGCATGTGCAACTTCCTGTACGGCGCGGACGTACGGCACAAGCTCGGCGTGTTGCGCGCCCACTGCGAGCGGCTGGGCCGGCCCTACGAGGAGATCGAGAAGACCCTCCACATGCGCGTCCCCGACGGCCAGAGCGTCGAGGAGAGCGTCCAGCGCTGCGGTGAGCTCGCCGGGCTGGGCATCGACCACGTCATCGTGGCGGTGCCGGACGCGGCGGACGATCGATGGCTGGCGTACCTGGCCGAGCTGGCCGGGCGGATCGCCGGCATCACCCCGCCCGGCCGCTGAGCACGCGGACGGCCGGGCTGCGGCGCTCTTCGTCGCGTCGCACCAACCCGAGTCCTCTTCTTAGGTGGCTGACGACAAGATTTACTCACTTATGGAGTGTTGGGTTGGTTTCATGGTCGATCTCATTCTTCGTGGCGGAACGGTGTACGACGGTCTTGGATCACCGGCTTTTGTGGGTGATGTCGCCGTTTCGGATGGGCGGGTCGTCGCCGCGGACCGGCGGACCCGCGCGCGGCGGGAGATCGACGTCGCGGGGCTGGCCGTGGCGCCCGGGTTCGTGGACGCGCACGCGCACTCGGACCTGGTGCCGCTGATGGCCGAGCCGCAGCCGTTCAAGCTGCTCCAGGGTGTCACCACCGAGATCAACGGCAACTGCGGTTTCTCCTACGCGCCCGACGCCTCCGCGCTGGAGGAGCTGACGGGCGAGAGCGTGCCCGACTGGACGTTCGCCGAGTATCTGGAGGCCGTCGCGGCGGCCGGACCGACCAACCACGTGGCGACCCTCGTCGGCCACTCGACACTGCGCGGGGCCGTGGCCGGATTCGCCGAGACGCTGCGCGAGGGTGACCTGGACCGGATGTGCGACCTGGCCGCCGCGGCCCTCGCCGCGGGCGCGTGCGGGCTGTCCAGCGGGCTGATCTACCCGCCGGGCAGTTACGCCGGCATCGACGAGCTGGTGGCGCTGGCCGAGGTCGCGCACGGGTACGGGGTGCCGTACACGACCCACATGCGTGACGAGGGCGCCGGGCTGGCCGCCGCGCTGGACGAGGCCGTCGCAATCGCCCGGCGGGCACGCGTACGGCTGCAGGTGTCGCACTGCAAGGTCGCCGGCCGCCGCAACCACGGCCAGGCCGGGATGTTGCTCGGCAAGCTGCGCGCGGCCCGCGCCGCCGGGGTGGACGCGCGCGGCGACCAGTACCCCTACCTGGCGGGCGCGACCATGCTCGCCGCGCTGCTGCCGCCGTCGGCGCTGGCCGGCGGGCGGGTGCGGGACGTGCTCGCGGCGCAGCCGGGCGGGCCCGGCTGCGCGGCGTGGCCGAGTCCGGCGGGACGGGCGCGGGGCTGTGGCAGGACAGCACCCCGGAAGGCGTGCTGATCACCGCGCACGCCGAGCCGTCGTTGGCGGGCCGCACGCTGGCCGACGTCACCGCCGACCCGGCGGCGCGGGCCCTAATGGCGGTGGTGGAAGAGGATTCGTGGGAGGTCGCGTGCGCGCTGATCGCCGCCGACCCCGCCGCCACGATGGTGGTCTCCATGATGGCCGAGGACGACATGACCGAGATCATGGCCGATCCGCTCATCGGCCTCGGCTCCGACAACGGGGCGCCCGTCGGCCTGGAACACCCCCGCACGTGGGGCTGCTTCCCCCGTTTCCTCGGTACGTACGTGCGGGAGCGCGCGGTGGTCTCCTGGGAGGAGGCGGTGCGCAAGATGACCTCGGCCACGGCCGACCAGTTCGCCCTGCGCGGCCGGGGCTGGCTCGGCCCCGGCGCCTGGGCCGACATCTGCGTCTTCGACCCCGGCGCCGTCGGCCACTCCGGCACCTACACCGCCCCCTCCGCCCGCCCGTCCGGCATGGTCCACGTGCTGCTGGAGGGGCATGTCGTGGTGGAGTCGGGGGAGTTCACGGGCGAGCGCGGAGGCCGTGTCCTGCGCCCTTGACCCCGGCGGAGGCGGGATTAGCAGCGGGGCGCCACCGCGTCGATGCGGCCGCCGAAGTCGTTGTCGTAGACCCTGCGGTAGTCGCCGTTCCTGACGACGCGCGTCTCCTTCCTGGTGGGCACCTGGATCCAGTTGATGAAGCAGCCGGCGGCGTGGGCCCGGAACGATCCGACGTTGTCGTGCAGGGCCGGCGGCACGTCGACGTAGCCGTTGCCCGGGTGCCAGCACCAGGACGCGCCCGTGTAGTCCCTGCCGCTCCACAGGCAGATGTCACCCGCCCTGGACGATCCCGGCGCGGCCGCGGCCGGAGCGGCGCCGGCCACCAGGACGAGGCCGATGGCGGCGATGGCGGTGGCGGTGAGGGTGGCGATCCGCGCGCGGGTAATCTTCATGCAGTCCTCCTCGTGTCGGTGCTGCCGCGGGCTGCTGCCTGGCGGCTCCGTCACATTCTGTAGCAGTGCGGACACGGATCGCGTCCGCCTGGTGGATACAAGATCCGGGACCTGGGGCGGGGGAGAACTGACGTACTCGTGACAACGGCGCCGCCGGTGGTGTCCTCAGGGCGGGGTGAGGTCGCCGGTGAGGTGGTGCTGCACGACCGGGGCCACGTACGCGACCGCGGCCTGCCGGTCCAGGACGGCCAGCGGCTCGACGCGCAGGACGTAGCGCGCGGTCGCGACGCCGAACAGGTAGGCGCCGGTGAGAGTGGCGCGGAGCTCGGCCTGGTCGGCTCCGATGGCGCGGGCCAGCGGCAACATCACCGCGTCCGTCATGAACGCCGTCACCATCGCCGAGGCGCTGGGGGCCGCGGCGGCGGCCCTGATCACGGCGAGCATCCGGGGGCCGGTGTGCGGGTCCTCCCACAGCTCCAGGTAGCGGGCGGCGAGCCGGGCGCCGAGGTCGGACGGGTCGCCCTCGCCGGCGAGCGAGACCAGCGAGCGGACGGGCGGGTCGTCGCGGAGCGCGGCGTCGAAGAGGCCGTCCTTGCTGCCGAAGAACTGCAGGACGAGCGCCGGATCGACGCCCGCGGCGCGGGCGACGCCCCTGATCGTGGTGAGGACGTAGCCGTGTTCGGCGAAGCTCTGCTGCGCGGCGGCCAGGATGTCGACCCGTGTCCGCGTCGCGCCCGGCCGGCGTCCTCCTGGCCTTGTGGTCACTCGTTCAAGCATAGTCATCGATGTTGAATTTCTCGGACACTCCGGCTAGGTTGAACTCAACACTGTAGATATATGGGGGAAAGATCATGGAGTACCTGCTCGTCCGTCAGCGGTTCACCGACTACGACCAGTGGCGCGTGGCGTTCGACAGCCTGGCGGAGGTCCGGGCGGCGGCCGGCATGCGCACGGCGCTCGTCAGCGTCAACGCCGACCAGCCCGACGAGGCCGTCGTGCTGTTCGAGTGCGAGGACGCGCAGGCCATGCAGCGGCACTACGCGTCGGAGGCGCTCAAGGATGCGCACCGGCGGGCCGGCGTGGTGCCCGGGAGCAACCACTCCACGGTGCTGCTCGCCCGGTGAGCGGACGCTCGGCCGGACGCCTCGCGCCGGGCTCCCGTACGGTTCCGTTCATGACAGAGCGACGCGCGATTCTCAGCGGCTCCACCTTCGAGGAGCAGATCGGATACGCCCGGGCCGTGGTGGACGGCGACCGGGTGCACGTGTCGGGGACGACCGGCTTCGACTACGCGACGATGACGATCTCCGACGACGTGGTGGAGCAGGCCGCCCAGTGCCTGCGCAACATCGGGGACGCCCTTGCCGAGGCCGGCTGCACCTTTGCCGACGTCGTACGAGTGCGCTACCTCCTGCCCGACCGTGCGGACTTCGAGCCCTGCTGGCCGGTCCTGCGCCAGTGTTTCGGCGCGGTGCTGCCGGCCGCCACCATGCTCGTGTGCGGTCTGGCCGACCCGCGCATGAAGATCGAGATCGAGGTGGACGCGCGGCGCGGCGGGGCCGCATGAGCGTCTCTCCGCGTTGGAGAGAGCTGCACCGCGACCGCCTGGACGAGGCGGTGCGCAGGTTGTCCGCGATCCCCGGCGTGCACGGCCTGATCGTCGGCGGCAGCGTCGGGCGCGGCGAGCCCTGGCCGATGTCCGACATCGACCTGCTCCCCGTCTACGACGGTGACCCCGGGCCGACCGCGGCGCACGTCGAACGCGAGCGGGCCGAGCTCGTGGACTGGTGGGCCGCCGGCGGCCGGGCGCAGACGCTCGACGTCGGCCGGCTGGCGTTCACCGTCGCCGAGGCGCGGGAGGCGGCAGCGGCGGGAGCGGCGTGGGCGGTGGAACGGCTGACGCGCGACCGGCGCTGGTTCCACGGGATGGACAAGGCCTTCCGCGGGCGTCCCGCCGACTCCGGCGACCTGCTCACGGGCCGTTTCGTGGCCTGGCTGACGGAGATGCGCTTCCACCCCGCCGTGGTCGAGGCCAGGATCGGCTGGTGGTTGCGGAGCGCGGCCGACGCTCGCGCTCGCGCCCATCGGGAACGCTCGGCGCGGCGCCTGGACGCGGCCACGTACGAGCTGCGGGAGGCGGCGCGGGCCCTTCGCCTGGCCGTCCTGGAGCGGTGGGGCGAGCGGCTGGGCTCCATGGGCAGGGAATGGACCAGATTCGAGCGTATGGCGGCCGCTCGTGGCGAGCCGGACCTGGCCGAGCGCATCGCCCGCCTGGCCGGCGCGCATGCCGGCGGCGCGGCCGAGCGCGAACGGCTGGCGCCGCCGTGGTTGCGCGAGCGGATCGACCTGTGCTGGGAGGCCCGCCAGGCGGTGGGGGAGCAGGTCACGTACCAGCAGAACGCCCGAGACCAGCTGGCCGCGTTCGACGTGCACGTCGCCCGCCACCGCCCGGACCTGGCGGGCCCCTGGACCGGCAGCCCGGACCCCGACCTCGACGAACACCTCCGCCGGCTCGACGGCCTGCTCGCCGAGCATTCCTGATGGCCGGTCCACCCGCTGCTCCTCTGATGTGCGCTCGGATATCTAAGCACTGTTACATTTATCCAAGCACTGTTACATTTGAGAGGAGCCCCCTTGAATCCCCCCATCGAGCCGTACGAACACGGCATGCTCGACGTCGGCGACGGCAACCTCGTCTACTGGGAGGTCTGCGGCAACCCGGAGGGCAAACCCGCCCTGGTCGTGCACGGCGGGCCGGGATCGGGCTGCTCGACCGGCGTGCGCCGCACCTTCGACCCGGAGCGTTACCGGATCGTCCTGTTCGACCAGCGCAACTGCGGGCGCAGCCGCCCCCATGCCGCCGACCCGGCGACCGACCTGAGCGCCAACACCACCCACCACCTGATCGCCGACATGGAGCTGCTGCGCGAGCACCTCGGGATCGACAGGTGGCTGCTGTACGGGGGGTCGTGGGGCTCCACGCTGACACTCGCCTACGCCGAGACCCATCCCGAGCGGGTGTCGGAGATCGTCATCCCCAGCGTCACGACGACGCGCCGCTCCGAGATCGACTGGCTCTACCGGGGCGTCGGGCGGTTCTTCCCCGAGGCGCTGGAGCGGTTCCGGGAAGGGGTGCCCGAGGCCGACCGTGACGGCGACACGTTCGCGCTGCTGGCGGCGTACGCGCGGCTGCTGTCCGACCCCGACCCCAATGTGCGGGAGAAGGCCGCCACCGACTGGGTCACCTGGGAGGACGCGGTGATCTCCATGGAGGTCAACGGCAAGCCGAACGCCTACAGCGACCGTCCCGCCGACGCGGTGATGGCCATGACGCGCATCTGCTCCCACTACTTCTCCAACGGCGCGTGGCTGGAGGAGGGAGCGCTCCTGCGCGACGCCCACAAGCTGGCCGGCATCCCCGGCGTGCTGATCCACGGACGCCTCGACATGGGCGGCCCGCTGGAGACGGCCTATCAGCTCGTCCAGGCCTGGCCCGGCGCAGAACTGGTCGTGGTGGAGGACTCCGGGCACACCGGCAGCACGACGTTCAGGGACGCGATCTTCGCGGCTCTCGACCGTTTCGCCGACAGGTGAGAGCGAACCCGCGGCTCGGGATCATCTGGGGGAACAGGACGGTGCCCCTGGTGACCATCGCCTCGCCGTCGGTCGGGTGAGCCGCGGGTTCGTACGGTCCGCGGAGGAAGGGGCGCGGCCATGCGCCGGCGTCCGCATCGCCGTGCCCGCCCCCATGCTGACCTGCTGTTACGGTAGCCGCGGCGGGCGACCGTACACCACCGATTTATCGCCTGCGGCCGGTGCGCGGGCGGGAGGGACGCTCGGGCGGCAGCACCTCGACGGAGGTCTTGCGGATGCGGTCGTAGACCAGCGAGGTGCGCACGTCGGCGATGTTGCGGTGCCGCGAGACGTGGTCGAGCACGAAGTCGCGCAGGTCGCCCGCGTCGCGCACGCCCACCTGGATGATGAAGTCGTCGCCGCCCGACACGACGAAGACGGCCAGCGTCTCGGGCAGCGCGGCCACGTAGTCGCGCAAGTTCTCGACGGCCTCGCGGACCTTCGGGTGCAGCCGTACGTTGATGAGCGCCTGCACCGGGCGGCCGATCGCGTCGTGCCCGCGCGGGAGAGCCGCCGGGCGACGGCCGAGCCGATCCCGCCGCCCGTGACCAGCGCGGGAGGGAGAGGTCATGCGCGCGCCTCCCCGGCGATCCGGTAGATCTCCGCGCCGCGGCTGGCCAGCCCGTGGGGCCGCTCAGAGACGGCCACTCAGAGACGGCCACTCAGAGACGGCCACTCAGAGACGGCCACTCAGAGACGGCCAATCAGGAACGGGCCACTCAGGGACGGGCCACGACGCCGCGTGGAGCCCGTCCGATCGGGTACGCCGCGCCCGCCACGACGAGCGCGGCGGCCACCAGCGCGGCGCTCACCCACAGCGGGGAGCGGAAGCCGAGCCCGGCCCCGATGGCGAGCCCGCCGAGCCAGGGCCCGGCCGTGGCGCCGACGTTGAACGCCGCCGTCGCGAAGCTGCCGCCCAGGGTGGGCGCGTCCGCCGCCGCGTAGAGCGCCTGCGAGATCAGCGTGGACCCGACGGCGAACGACAACGTTCCCTGCACGAAGACGAGCACGATCGCCAGCGCCGGCTCCCCGGCCGTCATCGCGAACGCCGCCCATCCGGCGGCCAGCGCCACCCCGCCGCCCACCAGCAGCCCGATGGGACGCACGTCGGCGAGCCGCCCGCTGATCGTCACCCCGGCGAACGACCCCAGCCCGAACAGCGCCAGCATCGCCGGCATCCAGCCTGACCCGATGCCGGTGGCCACGGTGAGCAGCGGGGCGAGGTAGGTGAACGTGCAGAAGGTGGCGCCGTTCACCAGCGCGCCCAGGAGCAGCAGCACCAGCAGGCGCGGGTTGCGCAGCGCCCGCGACTCGCCCCGCACCGTGGGCCCGCCGAGGTCTGCGGGAACGGCGGGGACGGCGGGGACTGACCGTACGACCGCGACGATGGCGGGGACCAGGGCGGCGGCCACCGCCCAGAACGCCGATCGCCACCCCCACACCTCGCCCAGCAGGGCACCTGCGGGCACGCCCGCGACGCACGCGAGCGTGATGCCGCCGAGCAGGACGGAGGTGGCGCGGCCCTTGGCGTCCGGCGGGGCCAGGCCGATCGCGGTGGCCATGGCCACGGCCAGGAAACCGGCGTTGGCCAGCGCCGCCACGACCCGGCTGGCCAGCAGGACCTCGTAGCCGGGCGTGACCGCGCCGGCCACGTGGGCCAGCAGGAACGTGAGCAGGAAGGCCAGCAGCGCGCGCCGCCGGGGCCAGCGCAGGCTCAGCACCGCCATCAGCGGCGCGCCGGCCACCATTCCCACGGCGAAGGCCGACGTCAGCAGCCCCGCGGCGGGGACGGATACGTGCAGATCTCGGGCGATGCCCGGCACCAGGCCGGACAGCATGAACTCGGACGTGCCCTGGGCGAAGACCGCCAGCGCGAGCAGGTAAACGGCGAATGGCATGAGAAGAACTCCGCGACCACGATTGGGCGGGCCGGACGTCGGCCCGCCGATGGAAGGAGAACCTGAGGGCGGCACGCGAGAGCGGCGCACGGCTCAGGTGGGAAACAGCCCGCAGCGCGGTGATCCGAGTGGCGAGCGGTCGCGGGAGCAGCGAAGGTCCCGGCCTCAGCGGGGCCGGGCGAGGCGACAGCGCGAATCAGCCATCGGACGACCGGTGGCTAGCGTCTTGACGCCTCGGGGCTGGACATACGCGGCAATCTAGCAACCCGGCGGGCGGCCCGTCCAACCCTTTCCCCGTCTCATGCCTTTGCCGGTGCCGGCGATCGGCCTCACCGGTCTCTGCCAGGGAAGAAGTCCGCACTTTGGACGTACTCCATCGCTTTCGTGAACTCCGGGTCGGCCAGGCGGCGCTCCAGCTCCTCTTCCGAGACGTCCTCGATGTGGGTATGGATCCAGTAGAGGTTGCCGAACGGGTCACGCACCCGCCCCGCCCGGTCGCCGAAGAACAGATGGGTGACCTCGGTGACCGACGTCCCACCCGCCTCGACGGCCCGGCGGTGCACGGCGTCGGCGTCGGGGACGTACAGGCGCAGGAAGGCGGGCGTGGGCGGCCAGTCAGGCGCCGCGTCGAACATCATCACCACCGCGTCGCCGATGCGGACCTCCGCGTGCCCGATGCGCCCTTCGGCATCGGCCATGCGGCCCAGCTCGACGGCGTCGAAAGCGGCCTTCAGCCAGTCGATCAGGCCGGCCGTGTCGTGGCCGATGATCCACGGCGTGACGCTGGTGTAGCCCTCGGGAATCGCGCTGACGGTCATGTTTCCTCCTGGTTCGAGTAGGTGCTGACCACGCTAAACGTCCAGTAGGTCAGGACTGGTCCTACATGTCGGGCATGCTGAAATTCATGAGCGACTCCCGCCTCCTGACCCTGCTGTCCCTGCTCCAGACCCCACGCGAGTGGCCGGGCGGCGAGCTGGCCGAGCGGCTCGGCGTCAGCCGCCGCACGGTCCGGCGCGACGTCGAACGCCTGCGCGCCCTCGGCTACCCGGTCGTGGCCAGCATGGGCGCCGACGGCGGATACCGGCTGGTCGCGGGCACGGCGATGCCGCCCCTGCTGCTGGACGACGAGGAGGCGGTGGCCATCACCGTCGGCCTGTCCACCGCCGCCCGGCATCCGGTGCAGGGCATCGAGGAGGCATCGGTACGCGCCCTGGCCAAGCTCGAACAGGTGCTGCCGGCCCGCCTGCGCCATCGCGTCGGCGCGATCGGCGCGGCCACCGTGCCGATGCCCGTGCCCGGCGCGCCCGAGGTCGATCCGGAGCTGCTCGCCGCCCTGTCGATGGCCGTGACGGGGAGGGAACGCGTGCGCTTCGCGTACCGGACCAACGACGGCAGGACGGGCGGGCGGCTGGTCGACCCGCACCGGCTGGTCGCGGCCGGGCGGCGATGGTACCTGCTCGGGCACGACCACGACCGCGACGACTGGCGGATCTTCCGCATCGACCGCATCGCCGATCTGCTGCGGACGGGCGCCAGGGTCACGCCGCGCGAGCCGCCGGCCGACGCCGCCGCCTACGTGGCGGACCGGCTCTACTCCTCCGCCCCCACGTACGAGGCCGTCGTCACGCTGCACGGCCCCGCCACGGTGGTCGTCAGGGCGCTCGGCGAGATCCTCGGCGAGGACGGGCGGACCTGCCGGCTGCGCATGCACGCCGACACCCTGGACTGGCTGGCCTTCCGGCTGCTCTCGTTGGGCTGCGAGTTCGAGGTGCACGAGCCGGCCGGGCTGGCCGCGCACCTGCGGGAGCTGGCCGCCCGCCTCACCCGGGCCGCGGGCTGACCCCGGCGGGCGGGCCGCTCAGCCCTGCGCCGGCCAGCTCTCGACACCCCTCGCGCAACCGCCACTGTCCCTGTGCCTTGTCCGCGCAGCGGGCTCGACGGTCGTCGACCCTCCTTCTACCATCACCGAGGCGTGCGTGGCCTATCTCAAGCACCTGGACCTGGGCTTCACCGCGTTCGACTTCGCTGTGACCGGCGATGGGCGGTGGGTGTCCCTCGAAGCGAATCCGAACGGTCAATGGGCATGGCTGCAAGACGCCACCCGGCTACCGACCGCACCTGCGATCGCTGACCTGCTCCTGGAGCGAAAGTGAACGCATACCACGGCGACGACCTGGGGATGCGGCTACGCCGTAGCCTTGCCGACAGGCTCACAGAAAGCCGCGACCTCCGCAGCCCACTGTGGCGTCGCGCGGTCGAGACAACACCCCGCGAGGCATTCCTGCCGGACGACGTGTTCCGCAACGTCGACGGGCAGTGGGAGCCGGTCTGTCGTGCCCAGTTCGGCGACGAAGCGTGGCTGCGGATGGCCTACCAGGACCAGACCATCGTCACGCAGTGCAATGAGATCGGCGAGCCAGTCTCTTCTTCGACGCTGCCCGGCCTGGTCGTTCGCATGTTGGAATACCTTGACCTGCGCGAAGGGGACAAGGTGCTGGAGATCGGCACAGGCACCGGCTATTCCACGGCGCTCATGTGCCAGCGACTCGGCCCCGAGTCGGTCACCTCCATCGAGATAGACTCCGATGTGGCCGAACGTGCCGCCGCGGCACTGCGCGGGCTCGCACGAACCGGAGCTGATCACCGGGGACGGACTCCACGGTCATCCGGACAGCGCACCCTACGACCGGATCATCGCCACGTGCGCCGTGCGCCACATCCCCAGGGCATGGCTGCGGAAGAGCCGCAAGGGCGCGATCATCCTGGCCACCTTGTCGGGCTGGCAGCACGGATTCGGCCTGGTCAAGATGACAGTTGACGGTCCCGGCACCGCGCATGGCACGTTCCTGCCCGGTCACGTGTCGTTCATCGAATCTCCTTAAGCGTGGAGACCTCGGGCTTCAGCCCTGGGGAGGAAACGCGGCACGGCGCCGCATACCGAACACACGCACGATGCTTAGCCGATCGAGCGGTACCATGTGACGCGTGGCGC
>NZ_SMKO01000123.1 GCF_004348685.1 Nonomuraea deserti
GGGTGCGGGTGGGGCTGCACCTGCATGTGGACTTCGACCTGGGCGGCGTGCTGGTCGTCGAGGGGCGCCCGCTGGGCGGGGCGAGCGGCACCGGCGCCGAGTTCGGGCACATGCCGCTGGACGGCGGCGACCGGCCCTGCATGTGCGGGGCGATCGGCTGCTGGGGCATGGACGTCGGCGCGAACGCGCTGCTGCGCCACGTCGGCCTGGAGCACGGCGGCGGCCGGGGACGCGAGCAGGCCGAACGTGTGCTGGCTACGAGCGAGGAGGCGGTGGCGGCCAGCGCCGCCGCGCTCGGCCGCGGGATCGCGGCCCTGGTGAACGCCCACGACCCCGAGGTGGTGACCCTGTCGGGCCACGGCGTGGAGCTGGCGGAGCGTGCGGGCGGGACGCTGCTGCGGGCCTGCGAGCCCCGTCTCATGGCGATCCGCCGCGACCCCCCGCCCAGGATCGAGGGGTCGGCTCTGGGCTGGCGCGGGGCGCTGCTGGGCGCCATGGAGTCGGTCTTCGACGTTTTCCTGAGTCCCGAAGGGCTCGAAAGGTGGCGGGAAAACCACCCTGACCAGGGTCGCGACACGCCCGGCAGGCGAAATGTGACGCATTCCACCCCGGAGGGAGATAAGCCGCTATAGCGCCCACACATCCGAACACGTTTGCGATCTTGCGCGGCCCCCGCCGGCGGGCGGTACGGCTGCGAGGATCCGCCGAGCTGGAGCGCCATGATCCGGGCGGCGGAACGCGTGGACCGGGAGCCCGTGCCCCCATGACGGAGGCGGCCGTGACGCGGGCGTTCCAGCCGTGCGCGGCGATCTCCGTCGCGCCCGCGGACGTGCGGGGGTGTCCGGCGTCTTCCCAGCGTACGGGGGGGTGCGGAGGGGCGCTCGCGCCGGGCGGGGCGCGTGCCCCGGTCGCCCTGCGCGGGAGTGCCACGGACCCCGCGGGGCCGGCGGCTCGCGACGGCACGCTCGCGGGGCCGGCCGGGGCCCGATCGGCCTGCCTCCGAGGTGGCGTCCCGCTCTGCGGGGCTACGGTGAGAGAGAACGCGTGGTCGGCGGCGTGGGGGCGGCGAAGGCACGGTCACGCGGCACATGGCGTGCGCGGAAGCGGCCGCGACGGGGTGGCGGACACGTTGAGCCGGGCGCTTTCCGCAACACGAACCGCTGGTATCCGCCATGATTAGCCACTGCACCACGGGTAACAGAACCCGAACGTAAACTCCCCGAGGAGAGAACAGAGATGGCACTTCCCACTCTCACCCCCGAGCAGCGTCAAGCGGCTCTGGCCAAGGCGGCCGAGGCGCGTGCCGCCCGCACCGCCCTGCTGGCCAAGGTCAAGGCCGGTGAGCTGACGTTCGCCCAGCTGCTCGAGCGCGACGACGACATCGCGAAGAAGATCAAGGTCTCCCAGGCGCTGCGCGCCGTCAAGGGCGTCGGTCCGGCCAAGGCCACCGCGCTGATGGAGGAGGCGGGCGTCGACGAGAAGCGCCGTCTCGGCGGCCTGGGCGCCCAGCAGCGCAAGAAGCTGGTCGACGCGCTCGGCTGACCCCGAGCGGCCAGGTCCGCGCGCAGCGCCGCGCGGACCGGCCAGCCACCCCTCAGCGCGGCCGAGGAGGGACCGGAGAGCGGAGCCGCCCCCGCTCGCCGGCGGGCCGGGGCCGAGGGTGCGGGCGAACCGACAACGACATAAGAGTCAGGACCGCAGGTAGGTCAGCACAGCGAGCACCCGGCGATGCTGGTCGCTGTCCTCCGCGTAGAGGCCGAGCTTGCTGAAGATGCTCCTGATGTGCTTCTCCACGGCCCCGTCACTGATCACGAGCTGCCGCCCGATGGCCGGATTCGACTTCCCCTCGGCCATCAGCCCGAGCACCTCACGCTCACGCGGCGTGAGCTGCGCCAGCGGGTCGTCCTTGCGCCTGCGTACCATCAGCTGGGACACCACCTGCGGATCGAACACGGTGCCGCCGGCGGACACCCGCCGCAGGCCCTCGAGAAACTCGTCGACGTCGACGACGCGGTCCTTCAGCAGGTAGCCCACCGCGCCACGGGCGTCGGCCAGCAGGTCGTCGGCGTAGGAGACCTCCACGTACTGCGACAGGATGAGCACGGGCGCGCCCGGCACCCTGCGCCGCGCCTCGACGGCCGCCCTGAGCCCCTCGTCGGTGAACGACGGCGGCATGCGCACGTCGACCACCGACACGTCGGGCTTGTGCTCGGCGACGGCCTCGACGAGGCCGGGACCGTCACCGACGGTCGCCACCACCTCGCAGCCGAACTCTTCGAGCAGCCTGACCAGGCCCTCCCTGATCAGGACCGCGTCATCGGCCACGACTACGCGCACGGCACCTCCGCTACGATCGCTGTCGGCCCTCCCTCGGGCGAGTGGACCGACAGCTCCCCGTCGACGGCGCGGAGCCGGTCGGCCAGCCCGGCGAGACCGTGTCCCTTGGCGACGCTCGCGCCGCCGACACCATCATCCCCGATCGTGAGCATCAGACCATCACCGATGCGGACAAGCTGGACCGTGCAGACGGTGGCTCGGCTGTGCTTGGCAACGTTCGTGAGAGCCTCGGCGCAGACGAAGTAGACGGCGTTCTCGACCGACGCCTGATAGCGCTCGACCGTCTGCACGTCCAGATCCACGGGGACCGTGCAGCGCCCGGCCAGGGCGGCGAGCGCGGGCGCGAGACCGCGGTCCGACAGGATGGGCGGGGCGATGCCGCGCGAGAGCGCGCGCAGCTCGTCGAGCGTCTCCCGGGTGGCGGTGATCGCCGACTTGAGCGTGGTCTGCGCCGCGCCGGGGTCCTTGGAGATCTGCCGCTGCACCCTCGACAGCTCCATGGCCAGCGAGACCAGCCGCTGCTGCGGGCCGTCGTGGATGTCGCGCTCCAGCTTGCGCAGCGCGTTGGCCTCGGCTGAGACGGCGGCGGCGCGTCCCTCGGCCAGGTCGTCGATGCGCTCGTGCAGCTCGGCCACGCCGGTCAGCAGCGCCCGGCCGAGCCCGGCCCGCAGCAGCGCGGCCCCGCGCACCATGAACGGCATGAGCAGCGCGAAGACCAGGCCGACGCTGACGTAGAAGACCGAGTTGACGACGTAGCCGTCGCCGAGGCCGAGCAGCTCGGGCAGCTCCGTGTTGCCGGGGATCCGCATGGTGATGATGCCGTACAGCGGCCAGGTCAGCCCCGCCAGGGGGATCGTCCAGAAGACGACCGTCAGCACGAACGCCACGATGGCGAACGGCAGGCTGACGATGCCGTGCAGCAGATCGAGCCAGGACTGCCCGCTGGTCAGCGGGTTGACCAGCCGGCGGAACCAGCCCGCGCCGGGCGGGGCCGGCTTGTAGCGGGGCCGCACCGGAGGGCGCTTGAGCACGTCGGACAGCCAGCCGCGCTCCGCGTCGGCGAACCCCCGCGCCATCATCAGCGTGCCGGCCAGGAGCGGCACGCCGAGCCACACGACGAGAGTGCCCGTGCCGGCGGAGAAGCCGGCGACCATGAGCACGAAACCTATGACGGTCGTGGGGAAGCCCACCAGCGTGTAACGGGTGTCGAGAAGGACACGCCTCATCAGGGAGCGCATGGCCCCAACGCTATTTCGTCCCGTCGCCCCGGACGAGCGGGTGCACCGGTGTCCGGGGGTAGGGCCAGCCCTACCGGAGCCGGTGGTGCGATCTTGACCTCGACAGGGTGGGCGGCGGCAATGTGCGCGGGCGCCCGCGGCGGAAGCCTTGAGTCATCCGTCCCCTGCGAATCGAGGCGCCCCCATGACCGTCCTGCTGGACCGCCCCACCCCCGCGGCCACAGCCGCAGCCACAGGGCCGCGCCGCACGGCAGGCGTGCGCGCCCTGGCGCGGGACCCGTTCATCGACCTGCTGCGCGTGTTCGGCATGGCGCTCATCGTCCTGCAGCACTGGACCATCCCGGTCCTGTCGTACGACGGGGTCCGGCTGACCACGGGCAACGCGCTGTCCACGCCCGGCGTGTGGGTGGTGACCTGGATCAGCCAGGTGATGCCGCTGGTGTTCTTCGCGGGCGGCGCCGCGAACGCGATCGGCTTCGGGCGGAGCGGGAAGAGCGCGCCGCGGTGGCTGGCGGTGCGGCTGCGCCGGCTGGCCTGGCCGCTGCTGCCGCTGGCCGCGGTGTGGATCCCGCTGCCGCACATCCTGCTCACGCTGGGCGTGCCCGAGCAGCCGCTCGACGTGGGCGCGAAGCTGACCGGGCAACTGCTGTGGTTCCTGGCCGTCTACCTGATCGCCGTCACGGTCACCCCGTACGCGCTGCGCCTGCACGAGAGGTACGGCCTGTGGGTCCCCGCCGGTCTGGCCGCCGGGGCGGTGCTGACGGACGTGGCGCGCTTCGCCACCGGGTTCGACGCCGTGGGCTACCTGAACATCGTGTTCGTCTGGCTGGCCGTGCACCAGCTCGGCTTCCTCTACGCCGAGGGCCGGCTGCGCCACGCGTGGGCGCTGGCGGCAGGCGGCTTCGGGGCGGCGGCGCTGCTGGTGGCCTACGGCCCCTATCCAGGCAGCATGATCGGGCTGCCGGGCGCCGAGATGTCGAACATGGCCCCGCCCACCCTCGCCATGCTGGCCGTCTCCGCCGGGCAGATCGGGCTGGCCGTGCTGCTGCGGCCGTGGTTGCTGCGGCTGCCCACGGGCCGGCTGCTGGACTGGGCGGGGCCGCGGATCATGACCGTGTACCTGTGGCACATGCCGGCCCTGTTCGCCGTCACCGGCGTCGTGGTGGTCCTGCTGGGCGTCGAGACGCCCGCGCCGGGCAGCGCGCTCTGGTTCGCCGGATGGCCGCTCTGGTTCGGGCTGCTGTGCCTGGTGCTGTGGCCGCTGCTGAAGGGGTTCGCCAGGTTCGAGACGCCGCCCGCGCTGCCGTACGGCAAGGCGGGCTGGGGCATCGTGCTCGGGGCGACCGCGCTGGTCGGCGCAGGGGTGCTGACCCTCACCGTGGGCGGCTTCGCCCCCGGCGGCGGGCCGTTCCTCGCGGTGATCGCGCTGCTCGGCGGGCTGCTGCTGACGGCGCCACGCACCGGGACGTGAAGTGCGGGAAACACCGGTGTAATCCGCCGGTGAGCAGAATGGAAGGCATGACGAAGGTCCGAGCCCTCACCGACGCCGACCTGCCCGCCGTCGCCGCCATCTACGCGCACTACGTGACGGGCAGCGTGGCCACCTTCGACGAGACGCCGCCGTCGCTGGAGGACTGGCGGGCGAAGGCGGCCGGCGTCACGCGGGCCGGGCTGCCCTTCCTGGTGGCCGACGTCGACGGCCGGATCGCCGGTTACGCCTACCTCGCCCAATACCGTCCCAAGCCCGCCTACCGGCACACCGTCGAGGACACCATCTACCTCGCGCCCGGCCTGACCGGGCGCGGGCTCGGCCGGCTGCTGCTCGGCGAGCTGATCGAAGCGGCGCGCCGGACGCACGCCCGCCGGATCGTGGCGGTGATCGCCGACTCGGGCGACCCGTCGTCGGCGCGGCTGCACGAGGCGTTCGGCTTCGCCGCGGCCGGCCGGCTGAGGTCCGTGGGCTTCAAGCACGGGCGCTGGATCGACACCGTCCTGCTCCAGCTCGACCTGGCGGTTCGGCCTGATCGGGGCGAAGCCGGTTCGACCATCGGGCAAACTTCGGCAGGATAGAGGGCGTGAGCCTACTCGTTGACCGCCTGCCAGATGACATCGACGCCGATCCCGACGCCATCTTCGACGCCTTCGTCGCCTGGAACGCCGAGCGGGGGCTCACCCTCTATCCCGCCCAGGAGGAGGCGCTCATCGAGGTCGTCTCCGGCAGCAACCTGATCCTGGCCACGCCGACGGGCTCGGGCAAGTCGCTGGTGGCCGCCGGCGCCCACTTCGCCGCGCTGACGCGGGACGTCCGCACGTTCTACACCGCGCCGATCAAGGCGCTGGTGTCGGAGAAGTTCTTCGACCTGTGCGCCGTCTTCGGCACCGAGAACGTCGGCATGATGACCGGCGACGCGAGCGTCAACCCGGGCGCGCCCATCATCTGCTGCACGGCCGAGATCCTGGCCAACGTGGCGCTGCGCGACGGGGCCGCGGCCGACATCGGCCAGGTCGTCATGGACGAGTTCCACTTCTACGCCGAACCCGACCGCGGGTGGGCGTGGCAGGTGCCGCTGCTGGAGCTGTCCGGCGTGCAGTTCATCCTGATGTCGGCGACGCTCGGCGACGTGTCGATGTTCGAGCGCGACCTGACCAGGCGCACCGGGCGGCCCACGTCCGTGGTCAAACACTCCGAGCGGCCGGTGCCGCTCGTCTACTCCTATCGGATGACCCCGCTGCACGAGACGCTGGAGGAGATGCTCAGCACCGGCCAGGCGCCGGTCTACGTCGTGCACTTCACGCAGGCCGCCGCCATGGAACGCGCCCAGGCCCTGATGTCGATCAACATGGCGACGAAGGCCGAGAAGGAGGCCATCGCCTCGATGATCGGCGGTTTCCGGTTCACCACCCGGTTCGGGCGCGCCCTGTCGCGGCTGGTCCGCCACGGCATCGGCGTGCACCACGCCGGGATGTTGCCGAAATACCGGCGGCTGGTGGAGCGGCTCGCCCAGGCGGGGCTGCTGAAGGTCATCTGCGGCACCGACACGCTCGGCGTCGGCGTCAACGTGCCGATCAGGACGGTGCTGTTCACGGCGCTGTCGAAGTACGACGGCAACAAGGTGCGCCGGCTGCGTGCCCGCGAGTTCCACCAGATCGCCGGGCGGGCCGGCCGGGCGGGCTTCGACACGATCGGCTACGTCGCCTGCCAGGCGCCCGAGCACGACATCGAGAACGCCAAGGCGCTGGCCAAGATCGGCGACGACCCCAAGCGGCGGCGCGGCTATGCCCGCAAGAAGCCGCCGGAGGGCTTCGTGGGCTGGAGCGAGGACACCTTCGTCAAGCTCCAGGAGGCCGAGCCCGAGCCGCTCAACTCGCGGTTCAAGGTCAGCAACGCCATGCTGCTCGCGGTGATCAACCGGCCGGGCGACTGCTTCCAGGCGATGAAGCACCTGCTGACCGACAACCACGAGGACCGCAAGTGGCAGCGGCGGCACATCAGCCAGGCCATCGCGATCTACCGGTCGCTGCTGGCCGGCGGCATCGTCGAGCAGTTCGCCCAGCCCGACGAGCAGGGCAGGCGGGCCCGGCTGACGATCGAGCTGCAGGAGGACTTCGCGCTCAACCAGGCGCTGTCGACGTTCGCGCTGGCCGCGTTCGACCTGCTCGACCGCGAGTCGCCGTCCTACGCGCTCGACGTGGTGTCGATCGTGGAGTCGATCCTCGACGACCCGCGCCAGATCCTGTCCGCCCAGCTCAAGAAGGCCAGGGGCGAGGCCGTCGCGCAGATGAAGGCCGACGGCGTCGAATACGAGGAGCGGATGGAGCAGCTGGCCGAGGTCATGTATCCGATGCCGCTGGACGACCTGCTGCTCGGGGCGTACGAAACCTACCGGCGCGGGCATCCGTGGGTCGGCGACTACACCGTCAGCCCGAAGTCCGTGGTGCGCGACATGTACGAGCGGGCCATGACGTTCGCCGAGTACATCCAGTTCTACGAGCTGGCCCGGTCCGAGGGCACGGTGCTGCGCTACCTGGCCGACGCCTACCGCACGTTGTCGCGCACGGTGCCGGAGCATCTCAAGACCGACGACCTGGTCGACCTGATCGAGTGGCTCGGCGAGCTCGTCCGCCAGGTCGACTCGTCGCTGATCGACGAGTGGGAGAAGCTGACCAACCCGGCCGCGGTGCTGGAGCAGAAGGACCAGCTGGAGGCCAAGGTGCGCCCGGTCACCGCCAACCCGCGGGCGTTCCGGGTGCTGGTGCGCAACGCCATGTTCCGGCTGGTCGAGCTCTGCGCCGTCGAGAAGGAGGACGAGCTGGAGGAGCTCGCCCCCGACGTCGACTGGGGCGCGGCGCTGGACGCGTACTACGACGACCACGAGGAGATCCTCACCGACGCCGACGCGCGGGGGCCCGCGCTGCTGCGGATCGAGGAGGAGAGCGGGTTGTGGAAGGTCCGGCAGACGATCAGGGATCCGGCCGGCGACGGTGATTGGGGCATCGACGCCCAGGTCGACCTGGCCGCCTCCGACGAGGAGGGCCGGGCCGTGCTCCACGTGATCGGGCTCAACCGCCTCTGAGATCCTGGAGAAGCGACAAGCCCTGTGCCGGAACGGACTGGCAAGGGCGCCCCGGCACAGGCCTGTCGATTAAGTGTCCGGTTCGCAGCGTTGAGGTCGTGTCATGACCATGTCTCAAGATCGAGACATTTCGTGACATGGACGGTTACAAAGAGTCAGGAAGCCTCCCGTCGATCATAGGACAAAATAGGTGAGGTGAACGACCACGACCTCCGGCGCGTCCTCGGGCTGCTCGCCCAGGACGACACGTTGCGCGCCTTCGCCGCCCTGGCGCTCGGCCTCCCCGGCGACCTGTCCCCCAAGGTGCTGCACAAGCTGGCCACCGGCGGCCTGGCCGCCCGCGACGACGACGGCAAGTGGCGGGCCACGCCCGAGCGGTTCCGCGAGCTGCTGCGCGCCCACGCGGAGCCGGCCGAGGAGCTCGGCGCGGAGGAGCGGGTGTTGCGCGCGTTCCTGGTCGACGGGCGGCTGACGACCACGACGATGCGGCGCGACAAGCGGCTCGTCGTGCTCCGGCACATCGTGCGGGTGTTCGAGCCGGGGGCGCGCTATCCGGAGAAGGACGTCAACGTGGCGCTGCGAGCCTTCCACGACGACTACGCGGCGCTGCGCCGCTACCTGGTCGACGAGGGGCTGCTGTCGCGGGAGGGCAACGTCTACTGGCGCAGCGGCGGCCCGGTCGACGTCTGACGGGCCCCCGGCCCGCCACACCGGGGGTCCCGTCCGGCGAACACCCCATCCAGGCGACCGGCCCAGCCAGGGAAAGGGCCCACTGCAGGGGACATCTCAGCCAGGCGGGCGGCTCACTCCGCGCTTCCGCCAGGCGGGTGCGTTCGTCAGGCGGGCGCGCGGGAGGGGCACGTCCGCCGGGGGCAGGCCGCCGCCCAGCAGGTACGCCTCCGCTCCCCCGTACCGGTCGCGCAGGTGGGTGAGCGTGGCGGTCATCGTGGCCGCCGTCACCTCGGCGAAGAGCCGGCGCGACCGCGTGCAGCGCCGCGGGAGCCGCCGGCAGCGGGCTGGGCTCTGCGGCGCACTCGGCGGCCAGGCGCAGGTCGGCGACCAGGGCCACCCCGATCTCCGCCAGCGCGGGCACGGTCTCGGGCCGGAGGCGGTCGGCGCGGATGAGCGCGCCCCTGCGGACGCGGCCGCCGCCGGAGACGGGCAGCCCGCCGAGGTCCCGCACGTTCCGGCACCCCGGCCACGCCAGCGTCCGCGAATCCGCGGGTGGCCGCGCCGGTTCCGGAGGGGTGGTCATCGCAGGTCCCTGAGGTTGCTGGTCCATGAGTCGATCGTGGCCTGCCAGGCGGCCGGGTCCTCGGGGCGGCCGGGCACGCCGGGGCGGGTCTGCCAGGGCAGCGGCCCCGACGCGCGCCGGTACTCCACGCCGATCGCGTCCAGCCGCCCCAGGTGCGCGGACAAGCGGGCACGGAAGTCCGGCAGGTCGCGGTCTGCCGGGCTCCAGACGGTCTCGGCGAAGGCGGCCAACCGCGGGAAGGCCATGTAGTCCACCTGCCGGTTGGAGTCGATCAGCTCGGTCCACACGCCGCACTGCGCGCCCAGCACCCGCGCGGCGTCCGGCCGCCCGCGCAGCTCGGCGGGGACGGGTTCGAAGGCGTAGACGTCCTCCAGCGCGAGCACGGTGCCGAAGGGTACGGGCTCGTCCTCCCCCGGCCCCTGCCGGTAGTCGAGGTAGACGGAGGTGTTGGCGCAGTTGACGATGTCGTGCCCGCGCCGGGCGGCGGCGACGGCCCCGAGGTCGCCGCGCCACGACGCCACCACGGCGCCCGGCGCGAGCCCGCCCTCGAGGATCTCGTCCCAGCCGACGAGCCTGCGCCCGCGCGTGGCCAGGTGGTCGCCGAGCCGCCGCACGAACCAGCTCTGCAGCTCCTCCTCGTCGTTCAGTCCCAGCTCGCGGATCCGCCGCTGGGCGGCCTGGCTGGCCTTCCACTGGTCCTTACGGCACTCGTCGCCGCCCACGCACACGTACGGCGAGGGGAACAGCTCGATCACCTCGTCGAGCACGTTCTGAAGGAACGCGATGGTGCTCTCCTCGACGTTGAGCACGTTCTCGCCGATCCCGCAGGTCGTGCGCACCTCCAAGGGCACGCCGAGGTTGCCCAGCTCGGGGTGGGCGGCGATGGCGGCCTGGGTGTGTCCCGGCACGTCGATCTCCGGGACGACCGTGATGTGGCGCCGCGCGGCGTACGCGACGATCTCCCTGATGTCGTCCTGGGTGTAGTAGCCGCCGTGGGGGCGGCCGTCCATGGCGCCGTTCCAGCCGATCTGGCTCTCCGCGCGCCACGCGCCGACCTCGGTGAGCCGGGGGTAGCGGCGGATCTCCAGCCGCCAGCCCTGGTCGTCGGTGAGGTGGAGGTGCAGCACGTTCAGCTTGTGCAGGGCCATCAGGTCGATAAACCTCAGCGGATCATGCTTTGTCATGAAATGCCGGGCGACGTCGAGGATGCAGCCGCGCCAGCCGAAGCGCGGCTCGTCCTCGACGTACGCGCCGGGCACCCGGAAGGGGCCGCCTGCCGCCGACCACCTGGACGACCAGCTGTTCACTCCCGACAGCGGACCGCTCCCGGTCAGCCGCTGACGCCGCGCAGGCGGGCACGATATTCGCGGGGCGGCATGCCGTACTCCTTGCCGAAGGCCCTGCTGAAGTGGAAGGGGCTGACGAAACCGCACGCCACCGCCACCTGGCCGACGTCCATGTCGGTCACCTCCAGCAGGCTCGCGGCGTGGCGGGCCCGCGCCCGGCGTACCACACGCATGGGGGTCTGACCGGTCTCCTCGGCGAACAGGTGGGCGAAGCGGGAGGGCGAGAGCGCGACGGCGCGGGCCAGCGAGGCCACCGAATGCGGGGCGCCGGGCTCGGCCGCGATGATCGCCAGGGCACGGCGTACACGTTCGTCGCCCTCCTCGCCCGTCCGCGTGTCCTCGGGGCGCGCGGACGCGGTGGCCAGCACCAGCACCTCCTCGACGGCGCCGAGCACCAGCTCCCGCGCCGGCCCGCCCACGGCCAGCGCCGGGACCCGCGCCTCGGCCGGCGCCACCCGCGCGAGCCCCGGCGTCCATCGCGCGTCCTGGAGCGCCCGCCGGAACGCCAGATCGACGCGCTCGTGCACGTACGGCGGCACCCCGGCGACCAGATGGCAGCCGTCTCCCTCGGCGTACGGCGCCAGCCACGCCGCCCAGCCGGGCCGCGGCTGGAAGTGCGCCCACCAGAACCGCCACCGCTCCGCGCCCGCCCGCACCCGGTAGTGCTGCGCCACTCCCGAGCCCAGCACCGCCAGGTCGCCCGCGCCCGTCGCGAACGACGTGCCGCCCTGCTCGACGAGCCCCTCCCCCGCCTCGGTCCACAACAGCAGCCAGCTGGGCGATCCGGTCGGGCGGCGCGTCGCGTAGCCGGGCGCCTTGTCGTAGTGGCCCACGATCAACAGCTCGGCAGCAGGAACAGACAGGTCCTCAGCGGTCACAGGCATACCGTCGCACGAACGTCCTCTCTAGCGTGAGACCCATGAGGCTCAACGACTTCCACGACCGGGGATTCATGCTGGCGCCCGCCCTCCTCTCGCAGGAGGAGGTGGCCGAGCTGCGCGAGGAGTTCATGGCGCTGCACGCCAGGGGGCCGATCCCCGGGCACTTCGCCCCGCAGCCGCAGGAGCCCGGCCGGCCGTACGACATCCTGCGCGACTATCCGCGCATCATGCACCCGCACCAGGTGAACGGCGTGGCCCTGCGCTTCCTGCTGGACGCGCGCATCGCCGCGATACTCCGCGACCTCCTCGGCGAGGAGCCGATAGCAGCCCAGAGCATGTTCTACTTCAAGCCGCCGGGCGCCAGGGGCCAGGCCCTGCACCAGGACAACTTCTACCTCCGCGTCGAGCCGGGCACCTGCGTGGCCGCCTGGGTGGCGCTCGACCGGGTGGACCGGGCGAACGGCGGCCTGGAGGTGGTGCCGGGAACGCACCTGATGGACCTGTTCTGCCCGGAGGAGGCCGACCAGGGCGCGTCGTTCACCAGGGAGTACGTGCCACCGCCGCCCGGCCTCGAACGGGTGCCCGTCGACATGGACCCCGGCGACGTGCTGTTCTTCAACGGCAGCCTGGTGCACGGCTCGGAGCCCAACACCACGAGCCACCGGTTCAGGCGCAGCTTCATCTGCCACTACGCGGGCCGCTCGGCCGAGCGCATCGCGGAGTACTACCCGACGCTCACGATGTCGGGCGAGCGCGTCCGGCTGGAGCCGTCCGTGGGCGGCGGCCCCTGCGGCACCGAGATCATCGGCCCGCACTGAGCGCGTCAGCCGCCGGAGACGTCCGACTCGGCCGCCTCCGGCACCACGCAGTCCCACGGATCGTCCAGCCATCCGTCCGGCAGCAGCACCTTGGACCGCTCACCCGACTTCCCGCGCGGGGTGTCGGTGTTGGGCGGCCACGGCTGGTCGTGATCCAGCTTGGCCAGACCTTCGCGCAGCCCGTCGAGCGACTCGGCCGTGGCCAGCTCGCGCCGCAACTCGCTCCCGACCGTGAATCCCTTCAGATACCACCCGACATGCTTGCGGAAGTCGGCCACCGCGTAGCGCTCGATGTCGAAGCACCCGGTCAGCCCCTCGGCGTGCCTGGCCATCGTCTCGGCCACGTCGCCGAGCGCCGGCCTGGCCCGCTCGGGGCTGCCGTTGAACGCGTTTTCCAGGTCCTTGAACAACCACGGCCGGCCGAGGCACCCGCGCCCGACGACCACGCCGTCGCAGCCCGTGCGCGCCACCATCCGCAGCGCGTCGTCGGCGGACCAGATGTCGCCGTTGCCCAGCACGGGGATCTCCGGCACGGCCTCCTTGAGCCGCGCGATGGCCTCCCAGTCGGCCACGCCCCCGTAGTGCTGGCGGGCCGTGCGGGCGTGCAGGGCGATCGCCGCGACCCCCTCCTCGACCGCGATGCGCCCGGCGTCCAGATAGGTCAGGTGATCGTCGTCGATGCCCTTGCGCATCTTCATCGTCACGGGCAGCGCCCCGGCGTTCGCGACGGCCTCGCGCAGGATCCGCCGCAGCAGATGGCGTTTGTACGGCAGCGCCGACCCGCCCCCGCGCCTGGTCACCTTGGGCACCGGGCAGCCGAAGTTGAGATCGACGTGGTCGGCGAGACCCTCCTCGGCGATCATCCGGACCGCCCGGCCCACGGTGGCGGGGTCGACGCCGTACAGCTGGATGCTCCTGGGCCGCTCGGACTCCGCGAACCGGATCATCCTGAGCGTCTTGGGGTTACGCTCGACCAGCGCCCGCGTGGTGATCATCTCTGACACGAACAATCCCGCGCCCTGTTCCCGGCACAACACCCGGAACGGCGCGTTGGTGATGCCCGCCATGGGCGCGAGCACCACCGGCGGCCACACCTCGATCGGCCCAATCTTCACCCGCTCAGTTGTAGCGCAGGTCAGGCCGCGAGCGGTATTCGCCCATGGGTGTGACAGCCGGCGCGCGCACCCGGCCGTGGACGAGACTTCAGCTCGTCCGGCGCCGCGTCAGCACTTCTTCGGGGATGTCACCTTGACGACGGTGCGGCCGAACGTCGAGAACTTCTTGTCCCCCTTTGTCTTCGGATTCACGGTGAGGCACTTGCTCTTCACCGGCTCCGGGAGACCGGCGCCGTCGACCCACGTCTGGATGGTGCGCTTCTGGTTGCAGTGGTTGTTGAAGTAGATGGTCGTCGAGATGTTCGTGCCGGTACCCCAGGAAACGCTGAGCTTCTTCCCCTTGGGCGTCTTGCAGTCGAACTTCTTCCTTTCGACGTCCTTGGTCCCCACGTCAGGGGTGACCACCGCTTCGTCGGTGACCGCCGCGTCGCCGGGGGTGGCAGCCGCGGCCCCGGCGGAGCCCACCGTGAGCATGGCCGCGGTGATGACGCCGGCGGCGATTCCCGTGAGCATTCGCATGAACATCCTCCCGTTTATGGACATATCGAACAGAAGCTGACTCCGCCTGTCCGAACGTCCTGCTGTGATGCGTCAGGACTTTCTATGGGCCGGGATGTTTCCTCAGCGTTTCCGACGTGACCGGCCGGCCATGCCGCAGACGTCATAGCCTGCCGGACCATCAGGGAGGCGGCCTCGGACACCTCACCGATAAACTGTGAACCGGCATCTTCACGCGGGGGGACACGGATGCTTCTTCGAGTGCGCCTGGTGCTGCCCGACCGGCCGGGCTCTCTGGCCCAGGTGACGAGGGTCCTGGGGGCGGCGGGGGCCGACATCACCCAGGTGACCGTGCTCGACCGGGGCGCCGGCCGGGCCGTCGACGACATCACGATCTTCAACCCGGCGGGCGCGCCCAGGCAGGCGCTGGTCAAGAGCCTGGAAAGCGTCGAAGGCGTGACGGTCGAGGGCGTCTGGACCACCCGGGAGGCTCCCGGCACCTACCCCGAGCTGGAGATCCTCAAATACATCACCACGGCGGGCGACCGGGCGCTGAGCACGCTCGTCGACTCGCTTCCCGTGCTGTTCAGCGCCGACTGGGCCGCCACGACGACGGCCGAGCAGCAGATGGTCTATGCGAGCTGGCGCGCCCCGCAGCAGCCGCCCGCCATCCCGGCCGACGTCCCGGCCCGCCCCATCGCCCTGACCCTCGGCGCCGACCTGCACGTCATCCACGCCCCGCTGCCTCCTCTGGCGCTGTCCCTGGTGCTGGCCCGCTCCGACGGCCCCTCCTTCCACCGCATCGAGGTGCACCGCCTGACGAGGATCCTGGAGATCTTCCTCAGCCTGCCCGCGACCGAACGCAGCATGGTCCGGCTGCTCCACGACGAAGGACCGGAAGCATCCGGTCGAAAAACCCGCTAGAGTTGTCGGAGCAACGCGGAAGTGGCTCAGTGGTAGAGCATCACCTTGCCAAGGTGAGGGTCGCGGGTTCGAATCCCGTCTTCCGCTCGGAGTTCGGGCTCGGTGGCGTGGCCGAGAGGCGAGGCAGCGGCCTGCAAAGCCGTCCACACGGGTTCAAATCCCGTCGCCACCTCCACGGACGATTAGCTCAGCGGGAGAGCGCTTCCCTGACACGGAAGAGGTCACTGGTTCAATCCCAGTATCGTCCACCAGCTGGAGCGAAACCCCGGTTTCTCGTCGGAGCCGGGGTTTCGTGCTGTATGCCGTGGCCGTTCCGCCGCTCGCGCTGAGCGGCGCCGCCGTTCGAGCGATCAAGCGTCGCTCTGGCGGCGCACCACCAGCCAGTTGATCAACCACAGCAGCAGCCCGACGGCCAGGAGCAGGCCGGCCCGGATGTACACCTCGGCGGGCCGGCCGGTCAGCGGGCTCGCCAGGACGAAGGCCAGCACGGCGCCGATCACCGGCAGGGCCGTGGGCGTGCGGTAGTGCGCGTGCTCCACCCGGTCCTTGCGCAGCACGAGCACGGCCACGTTGACGATCGTGAAGACGCACAGCAGCAGGAACGCGGTCGTGTCGCCGAGTCCCGCGATCTCTCCCGTCGAGATGAGCGCGATGGCCAGCGCGGTGGTGAAGATGATGCCGATCACCGGAGTGCGGCGGCGCGGATCGACCCATCCGAGGCGGCGGGGCACCACACGTTCGTTGGCCAGGCCGTACACGAGCCGGGACGCCATCATCATGTTGATCAGAGCCGAGTTGGCGACGGCGAAGATGGCGATCGCGGCGAAGAGTTGCGGCGGGAAGTTGAGCCCGCCGGCCTTCACCACCTCGAGCAGCGGGCCGGACGACTCCTCCAGGACCCCGGGCGCGACGAGCAGCGATGAGGTGATGGCGACGAGGATGTAGACGACACTGGTGATCGCCACCCCGAGGAAGATCGCCCGAGGGAAGTTCCGTGAGGGGTCCTGCGTCTCCTCGGCCATGTTCACCGAGTCCTCGAACCCGACGAACGCGAAGAAGGCCAGTGCGGTGCTGCCGAGCAGCGCGTACATCAGGCCGCCCGCCTGCTCGGCGTCGATCTCGACCAGCCTGGAGGGCTCGCCCGCCCCCGTGAACACGGTGTAGACGCCGATCAGGATGATCACCAGCAGGCCGGAGAGCTCGATCAGCGTGAACACGATGTTGGTCTTCACCGACTCGGAGACGCCCCGGTAGTTCAGCGCCGCGACGGCGACGATGAAGACGATGCCGACCACCACGCTCGGCAACGTGAAGAACGCCTCCAGGTAGTCGCCCCCGATCGCGCGGGCCGCCGCGCTGGCCGAGGTGAGGCCGGAGCACATCACCGTGAACGCGACCATGAACGTGAAGAAGGGCTTCTTGAAGGCCTTCTGGGTGTAGAGCGCGGCGCCCGCCGCCCTGGGATACTTCGTGACCAGTTCGACGTAGGACATCGCGGTGAGCATCGCGATGACGAAGCCGATCAGGAAGGGCACCCAGAGGGCGCCGCCGACCTGGCCGGCCACGGTGCCGGTCAGCGCGTAGACGCCTGTGCCCAGGATGTCGCCGATGATGAACAGGATGAGAAGCTTGGGGCCGATAGCCCGCTTGAGGGGAACGTGGCCGGCCTCGGGTGCGGCGCTCGTCATGCAGATCTCATTCCCCGATCACGGTTCCTGACACCGGGTTCGGCTACCCCACGCGGCCGGGCCGTTACGACGCCCGCTCACCTGCGGATGGGAGCCAGGGCGGTCAGATCGATGTCCAGGAGCGTGGGCCCCGGACGGGTCACGGCGGCGGCGAACTCCGTGTCGAATCCGGCCGCGTCCGTGATCCGGCGCGTCGCGATCCCGAACGACGCCCCGAGCGCCGCGAAGTCCGGCGTGACCAGGTCCACATCCTCGGCCGCGCCCTCCCCCGTGCCGCGGACGATCCCGCGGAGCACGCCGTACGCCCGCGGCACGCGCCTTCACGGCCGCTCCCCTCGGGTGGTGGCCGGCCCGCCCGACAGCACCTCGTTGATCTCGGCGACCGCGTCGCCCAGCGCGCGGATGCCCTTCTCGTGGTCGAACCGGCTGCTCGGCCCCGCGACGCTCAGCGCCCCGACGCACCGCCGTTCGACGTCGAACACGGGGGCGGCGATGCCGAGCACGCCCTCCAGCCAGCGGCCCTCGGAGGTCGCGTAACCGCGCTCGCGCACCCGCGCCAGCTCGTCCTCCTCGGGCAGCTCGGCGCCGAGCTCGCGCAGCTCGGCGAGCTGGCGCTCGGTCGCGTAGGCCAGCAGCACCTGCCCCGACGCGCTGCGGCTGATCGGCATCCTGGCCTCGGCCCGCAGGTCCACCTGGAGAGGACGGCCGGGTTCGATGCGCTGGATGATCGTGGCGGTGCCGCGTTCGAGTATGGCCAGGGAGACGGCCTCGCGTACGACGTCCACCAGGCGTTCCATCACCGGCAGCACACGTTCGCCCAGCCCTGCCTGGCGTAGCGCCGCCTGCCCGATGCGGGCCGGCCGCAACGTCAGCCGGTAGGTGCCGTCACCGGCCTGCTCCATCCACCCGGCTGCGACCAGGGTGACGAGCTGCTGGTGCACGGCGGCGCGGGTCAGGCCGAGCTCGCGGGCCAGCTCGGCGACGGGTACCGAGCGCTCGGCACCGGCCACCACTTCGAGCATCTTGAGGCATTTGAGCGCGGTGCTCAGCGGCTGGGTTCGCGGCGCGTTGTTCTCAGTCAAGGGTCATGTCCTCGGTGTCGGGTTCGCGGGGCTGCCACCACGGGCCTGGGTCTCCAGCGGCCAGCTCGGCGCGTGTGGGAGCGCCCTGGAAGATCAGGCCGCGCAGGGTGCGGCCCAGGAAGTCCTTCGTCCGGTCGAGACCGTAGAAGGCGGTGTTGGCCAGCCGGATGATGTGCACCGGCAGGAAGTCCAGGTCGAGCATGTCCATCCGGGGCAGCGCGTACGGCAGGTCGCGCAGCGCCTGGAGCCGTTCGACCGCCGCCCGCTCCTCCGGATGGTCGAAGAGCGCCCGGCCCACCCGGCTGCGCGGGTCGTAGCGGGCCATCAGCCGCGACAGCCGGCGCACGTCGCCGGGCACGTCCACCGACAGGTCGAAACCGCCGGGGAACTGCTCGCGCGGCCCGGACCGCGGCTCCTCCGCGGCCCGCGACTTGTACCAGACCCTGGCCCGGCGCGCCTCGTCGGCGAGGGGCAGGTCGTGCGCCCACGCGTACGGCCCGCGCAGCATCGCGCCGAACTCCCGCACCGTCATGCCCGGGTCGCCGATGAGCCGCTCGTCCACGACGAGCCGGTCGAACTCCCCGTCCGCCTCGTCCGGCAGGAGCTCCATGAGCAGCGCGTTCAGGATCTCCTCGGTCTCGGGGGCCACCGTGGCCTCGACCGCCCGCCGCAACGTCTCGAATGGGTACGGCCCGCGCGGGCCCTCATCGCGCAGCTCGGCCGCATGCTCCCGCACCTGGCGCAGCTCGGCGGCCAGCCGGGGCCCGGCGGGGAAGACGCCGTAGCGCACGGGGTCCTGCTCGCGGTGGACGATCGCGCCGTCGAGCAGACTGACGAGCCGCCCGTACGCCGGGTCGCCGGCCGGGAAGCAGAGCCGTCTGGCCCGCGCCAGGGCGTCCTCGCGCACGCGCAGCCAGCGGTCGACCATGCGCGGATGGTTGGCGACGAACAGCACGAGGCCCAGCGCCGACCCGTTGCCCAGGCCGAGATGGCGCCGCAGCGCGGGGGCGAGCCGGGCGGCGCCGGGGCCGGCGGCGCGGGCCAGGTGATCGCACAGGTCGAAGCTGAATTCGCGATCAGGTAGGCGGTGAGCATCTGCGCGTGATACGGCGCCCTCAGCGGATGGTCGGGCCCGTAGGACAGGTAGGTGCGGGTGCCGAACGTGCCGTTGGCGTCCAGGCCGGTGTTGCGCATGAGGTAGCCGACGTGGCGCAGCCGGTCGAGGCCGGGCTGCCGCACGCCGGCCAGCGCTCCCACCGCGTGCTCGAACGCCCGCAGGCTCCGGTTGGACCGGCACCACACGAGCGATCCCGGCGCGGCGCGGCCCGCGTACAGTTTGGGCAGCTCCGTCCGCGTCTGCTCGATCCGCCCGGCGTCGGCCTCGCCTTCGAGCAGCGCGCCGACCATGTCCCAGCTCCGGCCGATGATCCGCGGGGTGCGGTCCACGAAGCCCGGCTCGGTGCTGAACGCCACGAACGACAACACTCCAGCGTGCGTCTCGACCCGGTAGACGGCCGTGCCGTCGCCGCGGTCGTCCAATTGCAGCCGCTCCGCATCGACCGTCCATCCCTTCCGCAGCATGGTTGTCACTTTCCCAAGTTGTGTGCACGGCTGTCCTGGGCTTTCGAGCGTCTGTGCAGAGGACTATGAAGCACCGACTTGTCCGTAGTTCTTTGCGCTACGGTGCAGTTGTTCCCCTACTCGCGTGCGCGACGGTGAGGTCCCGGCATGGATGGCGGGCGGGCGCAGATCATTGAGCGGGGCGTGCTGACCGCCCCGCATGAGGCGTGGGACGTGGCGGTACGCCAGGCGGAGGTGATCGGCCGGCTGGCCGCCGAGCCGCAGGTGGGAGCGGCGGCCGCGGACGCGGCTGCGTCCGAACTGGGGATCTCGCAGCGTCAGGTGTACGTGCTGCTGGGCCGGTGGCGCGCGGGCGAGGGCGTCGTGTCGGACCTGCTTCCCCGGCGCTCCAGCGGCGGCCGGGGGCAAGGCCGGTTGCCGGCGGCGGTCGAGGCGATCCTGCGGGAGGTCATCGACGCGCGGTATCTGAACCGTCAGCGGCGCTCGGTGGCGGCGGTCTACCGGGAGGTCGTACGCCGGTGCCGAGCCGGTGGTATGTCAGTGCCAGCGCGCAAAACGCTGGCGCGGCGGATCGAGGCGCTGGATCCGGCGACGGCCGCCGCGGCGCGGGAGGGCGCCGACGGGGCGCGCCGCCTGCGCTCGGCGGGCGGCGATCCGCCGAGCATCGAAGATTTGCTACAGCAGGTCCAGATCGACCACACGCCCATCGATCTGGAGGTGGTCGACGAGCGGCATCGGCTGCCGATCGGCCGCCCGTACGTCACTGCGGCCATCGACGTGGCCAGCCGCTGCGTGGTCGGCCTGGTGGTCACGCTGGAGGCGCCGTCGGCGCTGTCGTCCGGACTGTGCCTGGCGCACACGGTGTGCGACAAGCGGCCGTGGCTGGAGCGGCTCGGGTGGAGGCGGTGGCCTGGCCGATGAGCGGCAAGCCGCACGAGATCTACGTGGACAACGCCACTGAGTTCCGCAGCGAGGCGCTGCGCCGGGGTTGCGTGCAGCACGGGATCATGCTGACGTACCGGCCCAAGGGGATGCCGCACTTCGGCGGCATCATCGAGCGGCTGATCGGCACGATGATGCAGATGGTGCACGAACTGCCCGGCACGACCTTCTCCAACCCGGCCGAGCGCGGCAGCTACGACAGCCAGGCCAGGGCGGTGCTGACCGTCGCCGAGCTGAACCGGTGGCTGGCCCTGGCGGTGGCCGCCTATCACGGCCAGGTGCACGGCACGCTGGGCCAGACCCCGGCCGGACGGTGGGCCGAAGGCCTCGCCGCCGACGGCCGTCCGGCCACGGTGACCAGCGAGACGGCGTTCCTGGTCGACTTCCTGCCGGTGATCCGGCGGACGCTGACCCGTACCGGCTTCACGGTTGACCACGTGCAGTACTACAGCGACGTGCTCAAGCCCTGGATCGCCCGCCGGGATCGGCTGGAGAAGTTCGTGCTGCGCCGCGACCCGCGCGACATCTCCCGGGTCTGGGTGCTGGACCCTGACGGGCACGTTTACCTGCCGGTCCCGTACCGGACACTGTCGCGCCCGCCGATCAGCGTGTGGGAGCAGCGCGCCGCGATCGCCCGGCTGCGCGAGAGCGGCCGCGCCCAGGTCGATGAGAACGCCCTGTTCGCCATGGTGGAGCAGATGCGGCAGATCACCGAGAACGCGGCGGCCAAGACCCGCCGGGCGCGCCGGGATGTCGAGCGCCGCTCGGCGACCCCCGTACCGCGAGCAGTTTCGCCGGCGCCCCCGCCGCCGACCTCGCCGCCGGGCAAGGGGTGGGCGGACGACACGCCGGTGCGGCCGTTCGAGGTGATCGAGCAGTGGTGAGCAGCGAGCAAGACATCGAGCCGGAGATCGAGCCGGAGCCAGGGTCGGCAGAGGATCTGTCGCACTTGCATGAAAGCGCCCGGCCGGTGGCCCGGCTGCCCGCCACCGAGCGGCTGGCCCGGGTACGGGCGGATCGGTGGATCGGCTACACCCGCGCAACGCAGGCGCTGGACCAGCTGAACACGTTGTTGGACTGGCCGGCCAAGCAACGGATGCCGAACCTGCTGGTGATCGGGCCGACCAACAACGGCAAGTCGATGATCATGGAGAAGTTCCGGCGCTTGCACCCGCCGATCTGGCACCCGGACCGGGAGGAGATCCCGGTGCTGATGGTGCAGATGCCCTCCGACCCGCACGTGGCCCGCTTTTACACCGCGCTGCTGAGCGCGCTCGGCGCGCCGCTGCGGCCTCGCCAGCGGCTGGCCGAACATGAGCAGCTCGCGGTGCGGCTGCTGCGGCAGGCCGGCGCGCGGATGCTGGTGATCGACGAACTGCACAACGTGGTGGCCGGGCGCGGCGAGGCGCGCCGCGAGTTCCTCAACCTGCTGCGCTTCCTGGGCAACGAACTGAGGGTCCCGCTGGTCGGCGTCGGCACCCGGGACGCCTATCTGGCGATCCGCTCCGACGACCAGCTGGAGAACCGCTTCGCGCCCTTCGTGCTGCCGCGCTGGGAGCCCGGCCGGGAGGCGAGCACCCTGCTGGCCAGCTTCGCCGCCGCCTTCCCGCTGCGCCGCCCCTCCTACCTGGCCACCCCGGAGACGACCGAATACCTACTTACCCGCAGCGAGGGCACCATCGGGGAGCTGGCCGCGCTGCTCACCGAGGCCGCTGTCGCGGCGATCGAGTCCGGCGAGGAGGCCATCAACCAGCGCACCCTGCTCCTGGCCTCCTACGCCGGCCCGACCGAGCGGCGGCGCAAGTTCGAACGCGAGCTGGTGTGAGGCGCGAAGGCGTGTCGGACAGTGTGCGCCGCTGGCCCGTTCACCCCGAACCCGGCCCCGGCGAGGCGCTCACCTCCTGGCTCGGCCGTCTCGCCGGGCTGTACCGCCTGTCGGTCGAGCAGTTACTGACTCACAACCTCGGCCCGGCGTCGGCACAGTTCGACCGCAGCGCAGACCTGGACTACCAGACGCCCACGAGCATCGTGTACGCGCTCGGTGCCCGGACCGGCATCGAGGTGGGCCGGCTGCGCCGGATGACGATCACTGGCCGACACCCTGAATCCCGTCGACGGCCAGGCTGCCTTCTCTGCCTATGTCCGGCAGGACTCGGTTCTACTGCCGCCAGGCCGGGCCGGATATCACGTCGTCAAACGCTGGGTGCCCTGGCTACCAGCGCAGAGTCGCCCGTGGCGGACGGCACGACGGGTCTGCCCCACCTGCTCAGCCGACCGCGGCATCCTACTGCTCGCCGCGCTGCCCCTCATGATCAGCTGCGCGGAACACGGATGCCGCCTGGAATGCTGCTGGACGAGGTCAGCATGGTCGCCTCCCGGGCCGGCCCCGGCGCGGCCGCCCTCCTGCACCAGATCTGGGACGCCGCGGACTTGCCGTTCCGGGCTGGCCTGAACCTCTGGCGGCCGTACGAGCGACTGGGCCCTGCGCGTCAGGAAGCAATGCTGCAGGCTGCGGCCACCGCAGTGCAACTGGCCGCGAACGGGAGGATCACTCCCTGCGGCACGCTCGGCTCAGCGCTGCAGGCCGCATCACATCGGCGGTGAGGCAACGCGTGTGAGCTGGTCAGCCCTACGAGAGCGGCCTCGGCTTAGCCGATGAGGTTCACAGCGCGGCGGAAGGTCGCGGCGGCGGCTTCCAGGTCCGTAAGGACCTTGCGCCAGTCCGCGGTCTCGTCCTCATCCATGTCGACCCAGTTCTGGTCGCCGAACTTGCGGGCGAACTCCGCGATGTGCTCGGCGGTCTCGGCGAGCCTGTTCAGCACGGTGCGGGGCTTGACGAGCATCGGAACAGAAATCCGCGCTAGCGAACCGTCGTGACTGACGTTGGCGTGACTTTTCGTTCGGATGCGTCTTCTGTGACGACGGTCCTCTGAGCCGTATCGCATCAGGCGCGTACACCTGCGAGGCCTGGAGGCCGCTATGAGGTGGTCGGCGCCCTGTGTTTCAGGGGCGTGCGTCGAATTGGGCGCGGGCTTCGAAGACGCGGTCCATGTGCGTCTCCGCCCAGTCCTTGATCGCGATCATGACCGGGAACAGTTCATGGCCGAGCGGGGTGAGCGCGTAGTCGACGCGGACCGGTACCGAGGCGGTGACCGTGCGGGTGACGAGTCCGTCGCGCTCCAGTGTCCGCAGGGTCTGGGTGAGCATCTTCTGGCTGACGCCGGCGATGCGGTGGGCGAGCTCGCCGTGCCGCTGCGGGCCGCTGGCGAGCGCCGGGATCACCAGCGCGACCCACTTGTCGGTGAGTCTGCTCAGCAGCTCACGGGTCGGACAGCCTTCCAGGAACGCGTCGTAGTCGCGTTTGGCCTGTTCACGGCGTTGTGCCGCGGTCGTCGTCGCCATCTTCCCTCCTGCGGTGCCCTAGGCACTTCACGGTGCCTACTTTCTCACAGTTCCTTTGATTCGTACGGTCGTGTGATCACGAGGTCCCACGAAGGAGACGGCAATGCGCGCAGTCAGCTATTCACAGTTCGGAGGGCCGGAGGTCCTGCACGTGGCCGACGTGCCGGTGCCCGAGCCCGGGCCGGGGCAGGTGCGGGTCCGGGTCGCCGCGTCCGTTGTGCACCCGGTCGACCTGATGGTCCGCTCCGGTCGGTTCCCGGCCCCGCTGCCGACCGGTTTGCCGTACACGCCCGGCTGGGACGTGGCCGGCACCATCGACGCTGTCGGCCCATCGGTCGAGGAGCTCGCGATCGGCGACGAGGTCATCGGCTTCTCGCCATGGCTGCAAACCACGGTCGGTGCCCACGCGGAGTATGTGGTGCTCGATGCCGCCTGGCTGACCTCCGCACCCACCGGCGTCCCCGCCACCGAGGCGGCGACTCTGCCGACCAACGGTCTCGCCGCCGCCCAGGCCCTCGACCTGCTGGCGCTCCCGGCGGGTTCGACCGTGCTCGTCACCGGCGCCGCCGGACAGGTCGGCGGCTTCGTCCTGGCGCTGGCCCGGGCGACCGGCCTGCACGCCACGGGACTCGCCGGAGCCGACGACCGTGAGTTCGTCGAGTCGCTGGGCGCGGCTTTCCTGCCGCGCTCCGGCGATCCGATGGGGACGTTCGACGCGGTCATCGACCTGGCGGTGATCGGCCCCTCGCTGCTGGACGTCATCCGCGACGGCGGCGGCTACGTGGCCGCGTCACCCCCGCTTCGCCCGGAACCGGTGCGGGGAATCCGGACATTCGCGCTGGAGGTGCGACCCGACGGATCCCGGCTGGGCGAACTGGTAAAACTCGTCACCAGCGGCGACATCCCGCTCCGGGTTGCTGGCGTGTACCCCTTCACTGACGCGGCGGCCGCCCACGACCGGCTGGCCCAAGGCGGCGTGCGCGGCGGCGTGGTGATCGTCCCGGGGCTTGAGCAGCAACCGAATGGCCAGTCACGTTAAGGAGCCCGGCGGACGCCTCTTATCGTGACTAGCCGTTCTGATGCGGGTGGTCGTGGGATGGCTGGTAGAGCCCCCAGTCAGTCGATGAGGTTCATGGTGCGGCGGAAGTGGCGGCGGCGGCTCCAGGTCCGCGAGGATCCTGCGCCAGTCGGCGGTCTCGTTCTCGTCCATGTCGACCCAATTCTGGGCGGCGGACTCGCCGGCGTGCTCGGCGGTGCGGCCAACTTGTTCAGGACGGTCCCGGCGCTCATGCCGCCCGTGGGGTGACCTGCCCACGTAGGTGATCTTGTTTCACCAGGCGGGGGACCAGGAGGGTGTGCGTCGGAGGTGGGCTAGGCTGTGCGGCGATGATTACCGGGACGGCATTGCGCCACACACGGATTGGTGACCCGGTGCTCTCCTGAGTGCCGTACGGGCCGGTGCGGGCCCGCTGTACGATCGAGGACCTTGCGCTGCCGCGCGGGCTCCGCCTCCGTCGTGTTGATCACAGGTTCGGCACATCAACCACGACAGGAGCATTCATGCCCACCAAGACTCTGCAGATTTCCACCACGGACGGCCAGGCCGACGCCTTCGCCGCATTCCCCGACGGTGGCGGCCGGCACCCAGGAGTGCTGATGTACGCGGACGGCTTCGGCATCCGGCCCGTGCTGCGGGAGATGGCCCGCGAACTGGCCGGGCACGGGTACTACGTGCTCGTTCCCAACTTCTTCTACCGGCAAGGCCCGGCACCAGTGGTCGAGCTTCCCGAGCACATCGGAGAAGAGGCCCGGCCCGCGATCTTCGCCCAGCTGATGCCCTTGATCGAGGCGCACACCACCGAACGCATCCTGCGCGACGCCGACGCCTACCTCAGGTTCCTCACCACCCAGCCCGAGGTCAGCGCCGGACCAGTCGCGGTGACCGGCTACTGCATAGGCGGCCTCCTGGCGGTGCGCACCGCCGTGGCCCACCCCGGCCAGGTGGCCGCGGTCGCCGGATTCCACGGCCCCGTGGGTGCCGTCGGGCCCGACAGCCTTTCCAAGATCACTGCCCAGGTCCACTTCGGCCACGCCGAAACCGACATCACGCCCGAGGCCCTCGGCGAGCTCAACCAGGCCCTGGATGCCGCGGGTGTTGACTACACCTCCGAGATCTACCCCGGCACCGTCCACGGCTTCACCATGTCCGACACCGACGCCTTCAACCCCTCCGCCCTGCAGCGCCACTGGGACCGCCTGCTCCTCCTCCTCGACCGCACTCTGGCCAACAGCTGAGGCTCCGGCGCCTCGGAACCAAACCCGAAGTATCGGCCTGGTCAGCGGGGGATGTCTTCGGCGGCCTCGGCGGCGCGCTGGGCGTCTGTGAGGGTCTTGTGGACGACGCCGATGGAGACGTCGACTCCGGCGGCGATGGTGCGGATGGATTCGCCGCGCTGGCGGCGGGCGAGGATGGCGGCGCGTTTGTCGTCGTCGACGCCGGGTCGGCGGCCGCCGACCCGGCCGCGTTTGCGGGCGGTCTCCAGGCCGTTCTCGGTCTTGCGGATGATGTCGCGGCGACGGTCCTCGGCCAGGGCGAGCGCCAGGTCGAGGATGAAGGAGCGTTCGGTGTGCTCCCCGACCGCGATGCCCTCCAGGACCTTGACGCCGACGCCTTGCTGGAACAGGTCGTTGAGGACGGTGAGTCCTTCCAGGAGGTTGCGGCCGAGCCGGTCGACCTCCTGGACGGTCAGCAGTCTCTGCTGGCAGCGCCTGTGCGTCCTGCCAGCGCCCACCTGACCAGCTCGAATGTGTCCCGCCGAGAAGAGGAAGGAGTGACCGGCAGCCGCGCGGTCCCGTGGAAACCGCCGCCCACCGAGCGCCTCGGGCGGCCACCCACACCCCGGCACACGAGAGAAACAGGCGATCAGGCGGAAACCTCCGCCATGCCACACAGCTCAATCGAGACGACTGTCTCCTGAGTCATCGAGGTTATCTCCAGAGCGCGCTGCGGTAATACTGCAGCGGCACCGCTGGCCAGCACGAACGCCGTTAGAACGGCTGGGTTAGCTGTCGGTGCATGAGGGCCAGTGGTCTAGTGCCCACTCGTGCCAGCCTGGCCACCCTGCTGGCGGGGCGGGGATCTCACCGCCGCCGAGTTCGGCGGCGTCAGGCACCTGGAATTGCTCCCGCCAGGCGTCCACGTCGGCCTCGCTCATCGGGAATGTCTGGTGCGGTGTCGTTTCCTGACGGTGCGCGATGCGGGCGAGCTGTACGCTTTTGTCCACGGGAAGGTAGATCACCTGGCATGCTGCGCCGGCGGACCGGGCCAGCCAGCGCAGTGCCGACCGTTCGTCGCGGCCCCAGAGCCCGTAGTCGAGCACGACGCTGGTCCCCAGCCGGAGCGCCTGCAGGGCGACCGAGATGAGCCGGCCTTCGAGCACCCAGCGCTTGCCGTCGGCCATCGAATCCCCGAACAGCGGGATCATCCAGTGATCCGGGGTCAGCCGCAGCGCCTGGTGCGCTGCGGCGAGTTCCCTGGCCCGGGTGGTTTTCCCGGCTGCGGGGAGCCCGACCATCAAGATCAGCGTAGCGGCACGCGGGTCGTGTGTGACGGCGGGTCCGGCTGTGGACGGGCACGGGAAAGGTTCTTCGTACTGTGAACCGGAACGCTGCGACTGAGACATGACTCCCCTGATCAGGCAGGATGGCCCGGCAGCACGGGAGTACGCTCGTGACTGCCGGCAGGACACTGATCCGGCGGTAGATCCTGGGCACTGCCCCCTGCAGGGGCAGGCAATGAGGCCGCGGTTACGGCAGCCTCGGTACCGCCGCTAAGAGGCGGTCCGGGTAGTCATGGCAGCGCAGCAGCACATGCCTTCATCCTAGCCGGGCCGCGACGACGCCCTCACCCGCGTCAAACGCGTGGCCCGCTCCACCAGCTTCGAGGAGATGCTCGACGCCGAAGGCGCCGCCAACGTCAACCCCGACAGCCCCCCGAGAGCAGCAGATGGCCAAACATCCGCCGCATCTACGGCCCCGAGAAGGAAGCGCTCGGCGTGCTGGCCATCGAGATCGAACTCCTCCAGCCCGCCAGCGCATAACGCAGCAAACCCCACAACGGATCAGGGGTGTGCCGCAGCATGCAGACCACTTCGCGCATCCGTGCAGACGACTTGGGAAACCGACAATGGTCGCGACGAGCGACCGGCTGGCGCTGAAGCGGGACGGCTGGAGGGACGCCAGCCGCTCGGGGCGCATGAGGAAGGCGGATCACGGGGTTCGATGGCGGACGACAGGTCGCTCATGGGCCCTCGTCTTAATAATCAGGACGTCGTTCGGATTATCAAGACGCTAGGGCTCAAATCGCCATTACGGCTTTCGCGCGCCTCATCCGCTAAGGTCCCCGTGGGCGCGCGCGACCGGCCGAAGTCACCCGGCCAGAGCCGCCACGACCGTCGCGCCCCTGGCGTGGCGGCCACGGGGCGCGGCGGCGTGTGAGGCGTCAGGCGGTGACCGCGCCGTCGGAGGCGGAGCGGACGGTGGCCACGTACTTGGTCAGCACGCCGCGTTCGACCTCGCGTTCCGGCCGCTGCCAGGAGGCGCGGCGGCGGTCCAGCTCGGCCTCGGGCACCAGCAGGTCGAGGGTCGCGGCGGCGCTGTCGATGACGATCGGGTCGCCGTCGCGCACCAGCGCGATCGGCCCGCCGTGGTACGCCTCGGGGGCCACGTGCCCGATGACCAGGCCGTGCGACACGCCGCTGAAGCGGCCGTCGGTGACCAGCGCCACGGACTCCCCCAATCCCTGGCCCACGAGCGCCCCCGTGATCGAGAGCATCTCGCGCATGCCCGGCCCGCCCGCCGGGCCCTCGTAACGGAGGATGACGACGTCGCCGGGCATGACGCGGCCCTCCTGGATGGCGGTGAAGCACGCGTCTTCGGAGTCGAAGACCTTGGCCGGGCCTTGGTGGCGGAAGTCGTCCTTGCCGCCCAGTTTGAGTACGCATCCGTCGGGGGCGAGTGAGCCGCGCAGGATGGCCAGGGCGCCGCGGGGTTTGAACGGGTGTCGTGCGCTGGCCACGACGGTCTGGCCGGGTGTTTCCTGGGCTTGGGCGGCGACGTCGGCGAGGGTGCGGCCGTCGATGAGGGTGGCGTTCTCGCGGA
>NZ_SMKO01000124.1 GCF_004348685.1 Nonomuraea deserti
GCCACCGCGGAGGACGCCCACGGGGAAGAGGCGCACTGAGCACGCGAAAGCCCCTGTTCCGGTACGCGAACCGTACCGGAACAGGGGCTTTCAGCTTTCGGCGTCGAACTTGTAGCCCAGGCCGCGCACGGTCAGGATGCAGCGCGGGTTGGACGGGTCGGACTCGATCTTGGCGCGCAGGCGCTTGACGTGGACGTCGAGGGTCTTGGTGTCGCCCACGTAGTCGGCGCCCCAGACCCGGTCGATGAGCTGGCCCCTGGTCAGGACGCGCCCCGCGTTGCGCAGCAGCACCTCCAGCAGCTCGAACTCCTTCAGCGGCAGCTGCACCTGCTCACCGCGCACGGCGACGACGTGCCGGTCGACGTCCATGCGCACGGGGCCGACGGCCAGCACGGCCGTCTCCAGCTCATCGATGACGTCGCCCTGGCGGCGCAGGACCGCGCGGATGCGGGCCACGAGCTCGCGGGAGGAGAACGGCTTGGTGACGTAGTCGTCGGCGCCCAGTTCGAGGCCGACGACCTTGTCGATCTCGCTGTCCTTGGCGGTCAGCATGATCACCGGCACCTTGGAGCGCTGGCGGAGCGAACGGCACACCTCCGTGCCGGGCAGGCCCGGCAACATCAGGTCGAGCAGCACCAGATCGGCGCCGTTGCGGTCGAAGGTGTCGAGCGCCTCGGGCCCGGTCGTCGCGACCGACACCTCGAAGCCCTCCTTGCGGAGCATGTAGGACAGGGCGTCGGAGAAGGACTCCTCGTCCTCCACGACGAGCACTCGAGTCATTTGGCGGCCTCCAGGGGAATCGAGGGTGGTACTGCCACCGCCGTGCCGCCGAACGCGGGCAGGCGGAGCGTGAAGGTGGAGCCGGACCCTTCCTTGCTCCAGACGGACACCTCGCCCGCGTGCGCGGCGGCGACGTGTTTGACGATGGCGAGGCCGAGGCCGGTGCCGCCGGTCGCGCGCGACCTGGCCGCGTCGACGCGGAAGAACCGCTCGAAGATGCGTTCCAGGGCCTCCTCCGGGATGCCGATGCCCTGGTCGCTCACGCTGATCTCGACGGAGTCGCCCGCGGGCCGCACGCTGACGACTACCCTCGTGTGCTCGGGACTGTAGGCGACGGCGTTGTCGATCAGGTTGCGCAGCGCGGTGACGAGCAGCTCGTCGTCGCCCCAGATGCGCAGGCCCGAGGTGCCGCCGGTGACGAGCGCGATGTCCCTGGCCGCGGCCCTGGTGTTGCAGTGGTCGACGGCGTCGTTGACGGCCTCGTCGATCGAGACCTGGCCGGGGGTGGGGATGGGTTCTGCGCCCTGGATCCGGCTGAGCGTGATCAGGTCCTGGACGAGGTAGTTGAGCCGGGCGGTCTCCAGCTGCATGCGCCCGGCGAAGCGGGTGACCGCCTCGGGGTCGTCGGCGGCGTCCTGGATGGTCTCGGCGAGCAGGCTCAGCGCTCCCACCGGGGTCTTCAGCTCGTGGCTGACGTTGGCGACGAAGTCGCGGCGCACGGCCTCGACCCTGCGCCGCTCCGTCTGGTCCTCGGCCAGCACCAGCACCTGGCCGTGGGAGCCCAGCGGCGCCACGCGGACGGCGAAGCTCGTGGTCTCCTGACCGAACTTGTGCCCCGCGACGTCGATCTCGCTCTCGCGGATCTCGCCGTCGCGGCGCACCTGCCTGGCCAGCGCGAGCAGCTCGGCGGCCATCAGCCGCTCGCCCTTGACCAGCCCGAACGCCCGCGCCGCCGAGCTCGCGCGCAGCACGCGGTCGTGCGCGTCGAGCACCACGGCGGACGACGGCAGGACGGCGAGCACGGAGGCCACCCCCTGCGGCAGCGCCGTACCCGTCTCCACGCCGTCGTTCGCGGCCGTGCGGCTCGGGGCCTCGATCTGGTTGCGGTAGAACAGGACCGCCAGGGCGCCCACGACGAACCCGGCCAGGGCCGCGAAGCTCATGGCCATCTCACTCATGTCTCCGATGGTAGGTCGCCTTTTCCGCAGGACAGACCCCCTCATCAGGGGATGAACATGCCTTTCCTGGAAAGTTCATCTGAGCGTTGGAGTTCGTTCATCGTCGGCCCCGTACGGTGACGGCATGCGCGACGCGTACCATGAAGAACTCGATTTGCTGACCGACAAGCTGGTCGAAATGACCAGGCTCGTCCGCTCGGCCATCTCCCGTGCCACCACGGCACTTCTCGACGCCGACCTCGCACTCGCCGAGAGCGTGATCTCCCGCGACGAGGAAGTGAACGCGACGTTCGCCGACATCGAGTCGTCGATCTTCGAGCTGATGGCCAGGCAGCAGCCGGTCGCGGTGGACCTGCGGATGGTCATCACGGCGCTGCGCATGGGCACCGACCTGGAACGGATGGGTGACCTCGCCGTCCACGTCGCGAAGGTCGCCCGCCTCCGCCACCCCGACTCGGCGATCCCCGCGGAGACCCGCTCGACGATCGTGGAAATGGGGCAGATCGCGGAGAACCTCGTCACCAAGGCCGGTAGCTGCGTGGCGTCCAGGGACGTCGACTCGGCGCTGGAGCTGGAGCAGGACGACGACGCGATGGACCGGCTGCACCGGCGGTTGTTCAGGAACATCCTGGCCAAGGACTGGCAGCACGGGGTCGAGCCGGCGATCGACATCACGTTGATCGGGCGCTACTACGAGCGGTACGCGGACCACGCCGTCCGGGTGGCCGGGGACGTCGTCTACCTCGTCACGGGGTCGCGGCCGAGTTAGCCGCCCCGGGCGGCGTCGCGGGAGCGCCGCCGCCCTCGGCCGGAGAGGTCAGCGGCCCTGGTTGGCGACGGCCTCGATGGCCGCCCTGGCCGCCTCGGGGTCGAGGTAGCGGCCGCCCCGCACCGCCGGGTTGTAGTCGGCGTCGAGGTCGTACACCAGCGGGATGCCCGTCGGGATGTTGAGGCCGGCGATCTCCTCGTCGCCGACGCCGTCGAGGTGCTTGACCAGGGCCCGCAGGGAGTTGCCGTGGGCCGCCACCAGGACCGTCCGGCCGGCGGCGAGGTCGGGGACGATCGCGTCGTACCAGTAGGGGAGCATGCGGTCGACGACGTCCTTCAGGCACTCGGTGCGGGGCATGAGCTCTGAGGGGAGCAGGGCGTAGCGCGGGTCGCCGGCCTGGGAGAACTCGTCGTCGTCGGCGATCGGCGGCGGGGGCGTGTCGTAGGAGCGGCGCCAGAGCATGAACTGCTCGTCGCCGAACTCCTCCCTGGTCTGCGCCTTGTTCTTGCCCTGCAGGGCGCCGTAGTGGCGTTCGTTCAGCCGCCAGCTGCGCCTGACCGGGAGCCAGAGCAGGTCGGCCGCCCCCAGCGCCAGCTGGGCCGTCTGGATGGCCCTGGTCAGCAGGCTGGTGTGGACGACGTCCGGGCGGAGCCCGGCTTCCTGGAGGAGCCTGCCGCCCCGGCGTGCCTCGTCCTCGCCCTTGGCCGACAGGCTCACGTCCACCCAGCCGGTGAACAGGCCCTTCGCGTTCCAGTCACTCTCGCCGTGCCGTAGCAGCACCAAAGTCGCCATACGCCCAATCCTAGGGGCGCTCCGTCCTGGCCGGGTCGGCGAAGCGGGCGAACGCCTGCAGGTTGGCCAGCGACTCGCCGCGCTTGGCCCGCCACTCCCACTCGCGCCGGATCGACGAGGCGAAGCCCAGCTCGAGCGCCCGGTCGAACCAGTCGTCCGCGTAGGTCAGCACGCAGCCCAGCAGCCGGTCGATCTCGTCCTCGTCGACCGCGGCCAGAGGGACGCGTCCGACGAGGTGGACGTCGCCGACGGGGTCGAGGGAGAAGTGCACTCCGTACATCGTGCCGTTCTTGCCGAGCAGCCAGCGGTAGAACTCGGCGTGGTTCTCGTCTGGCCTGCGGCAGAAGAACGCCTCGACGTGCAGGACCGTCTCCCCGACGATCAGCCAGGTCATGGTGGCGAGCTTGTGCTGCCCGGGGAGTCTGACCAGGAACGCTCCTGGCCGCGGCTCGTCGTAGGTGACGTCCGCGGCCTTGAGCGCGGCTTCGACGACATCGCGCATGCAGCCCAGCATAGGCGGGCCAGAACAATGTACGGGTGCTAGAGGTTCACGGCCACGGGCGTCTTGTGCAGATTCGCCACGGCGGCCGCGTACACCTCCATGAGCCGTGTGGCGGTGCCCTGCCAGCCGAAGGCGGCGGCGTGGGCGCGGGCGCCCCGCGAGAGCTCGTCGCGGCGGCGCGGCGCGGTGACGAAGCGGCGCAGCACCCCCGCCCACACGGCCGGGTCGTGGCCGTTCACGAGCTCGCCCGAGACGTCGTGGCGCACGGCGGTACGCAGCCCTCCCACGGCGGCGGCGGCCACGGGGGTGCCGCAGGCCTGGGACTCCAGGGCGACGAGGCCGAACGACTCGCTGTAGGAGGGCACCACCGTCACGGACGCGGCCCGGTACCAGTCGGCCAGCTCTTCCTGCGCGACCGGCGGCACGAGGCGTACGACGTCGGAGATGCCCAGCTCGGCCGCCAGCTCGGTGAGGACGGAGGGCCGGGCCAGGCCGTTGCCGGAGGGGCCGCCCACGCAGGCGACCACCAGGCGGTCACGGAGCGACGGGTCGTCGATGAGCATCCTGGAGGCCGCGCGCAGCAGGACGTCGGGCGCCTTGAGCGGCTGGATCCTGCCGACGAACAGCAGCACGTGCGCGTCCTGCGGCAGCCCCAGCCGGCGGCGGGCGGCGCCCTGTGAAGCAGGGCGGAAGACGGTGAGGTTGACGCCGGGGTTCACGACGGCGACGCGCTGCTCGGGGGCGCCGTACAGGTCCATGAGCTCGCGCGCCTCGTCGGCGGTGTTGGCCACCAGGCGGTCGGCGATCTCCACGACCTGCTCCTCGCCGACCACCCTGGCCTGGGGTTCCGGCTTGTCGCCCTGGGCGAGCAGCAGGTTCTTGACCTTGGCCATGGTGTGCATGGTGTGCACGAGGGGCACGCCCCAGCGTTCCTTGGCCAGCCAGCCGACCTGGCCGGACAGCCAGTAGTGGGAGTGGATGACGTCGTAGCGGCCGGGATCGTACATGGCCTCCGTGCGCAACACCTCCGACAGGAACGCGCAGAGCTGGCCGGGCAGGTCGCTCCTGTCCATCTCCTCGTACGGGCCCGCGGTGAGGTGACGGACGAGGACGCCAGGGGCGAGCTCGGCCACGGGCGGCAGGTCGCGGGCGGTGGCGCGGGTGAAGATCTCCACCTCCACGCCGGCCTGGGCCAGCCGTTTGGCGGATTCGACGATGTACACGTTCATGCCGCCGGCGTCGCCCGTGCCGGGCTGGTCCAGCGGCGACGTGTGCATGCTGATGGTCGCGACCCGGTGGACCAGTCGTCGCCTCACTCGACACCACCTCCGAACCAATGACAACCCTGCAAAATTTTGCGACATTCCCGACACTTAGTCACAGTCCGGGTACGACTCCGGCGAACCTGCCCGCCGGCGCGGATCAGCGGGCCTGGCAGGATGAGGGGCATGCGGAGAACAGCCGTGGTGACGGGCGCCAGCAGCGGGATCGGGGAGGCGACCGCGCGCCGGCTCGCCGGCGAGGGCTACGACGTGGTGGCGGGCGCCAGGCGCCGCGACCGGCTGGACAAACTGGCCGCCGAGGTCCCCTCGATCACGCCGGTGACGCTCGACGTGACCTCCCAGGAGTCGGTCGACGCGCTGGCGGGCGCGCTCGACCGCTGCGACGTGCTGGTCAACAACGCCGGGGGCGCGCTCGGCCTCGAACCGGTGGCCGGGGCCCGGCTGGACGACTGGCAGCGGATGTACGACACGAACGTGCTCGGCTCCCTGCGCATGACCCAGGCGCTGCTGCCCCGGCTGATCGCATCGGGGGACGGCGTGCTGGTCATGCTGACCTCGACGGCGGGCCTGGTGTCGTACGAGGGCGGGGGCGGCTACTGCGCGGCCAAGCACGCGCAGACGTCGATGGTCGAGACGCTCCGCCTGGAGCTGGTCGGGCAGCCGGTGCGGATCGTCGAGATCGCGCCCGGCATGGTGCGGAGCGAGGGGTTCGCGGTCACCAGGTTCCGCGGCGACGAGGCGGCCGCGGCCCGCGTGTACGAAGGCGTGCCCGACCCGCTGACCTCCGACGACGTGGCCGACGCGATCGCCTGGACCGTGACGCGCCCCGCCCACGTGAACATCGACCGCATGGTCATCCGCCCACGCGCCCAGGCGGCGCAGCACAAGCTCCACCGCGTCGGTGGGTGAGGCCGCCCGCGCGGCGGCCGCCTGATGGGCAGGTCTCCCGCCCGCAGGCCGGTCGGGGCGATCACGAGGGGGACGACCGGGCACAACCGGCTGCGGCGCTCCGACCGCTGGGTCGCGGCCGTGCACGGCGGGCTGCTGCGGGCCGCGGGCCGGCCGCTGGTGGTCGACCTCGGCTACGGCGCCTCCCACACCACGACGCTGGAGCTGTTCACGCGGCTACGCCAGGTGGCGCCGAGGGTCGAGGTGGTGGGCATCGAGATCGACCCGGCGCGGGTGGCGGTGGCGAAGCCGTACGAGCGGGAGGGGCTGACGTTCCGGCTGGGCGGCTTCGAGCTGCCCGTGTCGCGCCCGCCGACGCTGGTGCGGGCGTTCAACGTCCTCAGGCAGTACGAAGAGGGCGAGGCCTGGCGGTACTGGGACGTGCTCAGGGACGGGCTGGCTCCCGGCGGCGTCCTGGTGGAGGGCACGTCGTCGGAGAACGGGCGGCGCGCGGTCTGGGCCGGGGTGTCCAGGCAGGGCCCGGGGACGATCACCTTCTCCGCCCGGTTCGACGCCTTCGAACAGCCGTCCGACCTGGCCGACCGGCTGCCCAAGACCCTCATCCACCGGAACGTGCCGGGCGAGCGGATCCATGCGTTCCTGCGGGACTTCGACCACGCGTGGGCGGTGAGCGCGCCGTACGGGGCCCATGGGCGGCGGCAGCGGTGGCTGGCCGCCGTGCGCGTCCTGGCCGGGTCGTGGCCGGTGCCCCTGCGGCCGCCGCTCGGCGGGCCCGCGCGGTGGCGGCTCGGGGAGCTGACGCTGCCGTGGTCGGCGGTCGATCCCCGCTAGAGATGCCCCGATAGAGATGCCCCGCTAGAGGTCCCCGCCAGAGAGCAGGGACGCGAACGTGGCATGGGCCCTGTCGTCGAACAGCACGAACCGGACGTCCGGCACGGACGTCTCCGCCTGCCGCACCGCCTCCAGGGCGATCCGCGCGGCGTCGTCCATGGGCCAGCCGTAGATGCCGGTCGAGATCGCGGGAAAGGCCACCGAGCGCGCCCCGAGCGAGTCGGCGACCCGCAGCGACTCGCGGTAGCAGGAGGCCAGCAGCTCGGACCGGTCCTGCGACCGGGAATGGACCGGCCCGACGGTGTGGATGACCCACCGGGCGGGCAGCCGGCCCGCGGTCGTGGCGACCGCCTGTCCGGTCGGCAGGCCCTTGCCGTAGCGGGAGGCGCGCAGCCGCCTGCACTCCTCCAGGATCTCCGGCCCGCCGCGGCGGTGGATCGCGCCGTCGACGCCCCCGCCGCCCATGAGGGAGGAGTTGGCGGCGTTCACCACGGCGTCGACCTCCTGCTCGGTGATGTCGCCGAGGACCAGCGTGATCTCCATCCTCCCGAGGGTGCCAGCGATGGGCGGCCGCCGCCAATCTCACCCGCCGGGCTGGCTAACCTCGGCGGGTATGACCCTCGTCAAGTCCGTGCTGCTGTTCGTGCTGGCCGCGCTCGCCGAGATCGGCGGCGCGTGGCTGATCTGGCAGGGGGTGCGCGAGCAGCGCGGCGCCGTCTGGATCGGCGCCGGGATCGTCGCGCTCGGCCTGTACGGCTTCGTGGCCACGCTGCAGCCGACCGCGGACTTCGGAAGGGTCCTCGCCGCCTACGGCGGGGTCTTCGTGGCGGGCTCGCTGGCCTGGGGCGTGGTCGTCGACGGGTTCAGGCCCGACCGCTGGGACGTCGCCGGCGCGCTGATATGCCTGCTGGGCGTGGCGGTGATCATGTACGCCCCCCGCGGCTGACGTACCGTCGCCCGGCCGACGCGCCATGAAGATCCGCAGCCCCGAATGCCAGCTCGACAGGTTGTAGAGCTAGTCTGAAGGGCGTGAAGGGTCTTGGCGAGCTTGAGCGCAGCATCATGGACATCCTCTGGGCGCAGAGCACTGCGCTGACCGCCCGCGAGGTCGGCAGGCTCATTGCCGACCGCGATCTCGCCCCCACGACGGTGATGACGGTGCTCGACCGGCTCACCCGTAAGGGCTTCCTCGAGCGCACCCGTGACGGCCGCGCGTGGAGATATCAGCCGGCGGAAAGCCGCGACGCGTACATCGCTGAGCTTATGCTGGAAGCGTTGGACATGACGGGTGACCGATCGGCCGCCCTGACCCGCTTCGCCCAGGCCGTGTCGGGCACGGAGGCGGAGATCCTGCGCAGAGTCCTCACGGAGCTGGAGGAAGAGTGATCACGGCAGCGGTGCTGGCGGCGCTCGCCACGGCGTGCGCGGTTGGCTCCTGGCGTTTCACCACGGCCCGCTGGACCTCCCGGGCCCCTCGGCTGGCCGTCATCGTCTGGCAGTCCCTCGGCGTTGCGTGGGGGCTGGCCACGACCGGCGCCATGCTCGCCTACGCCGTCCAGCCCTACGGCACGGGGGTGCTGCAGGGGCTGATCGCGTTCGGGCGGGGCGAGGCGCCGCCGCAGGCGTGGGACCCGCTGCACGTGCTCGCCCTGATCGCGGGCCTCACCGCGCTGGCGGTGCTGGTGGTCGTGCTCATCACGGCGGGCGTGCAGGCGCTGCGGGCCCGCCGGCGGCACCGCATGCTGCTGGCGCTCATCGCCCGCGACGACCCCGGCGTGCCCGGCGTGCGGGTGCTCGACCATCCGGGCGCCGCCGCCTACTGCGTGCCGGGGCTGCGTTCGCAGGTCGTGGTCAGCGAGGGCGCGCTCAAGCTGCTGTCGGAGGACGAGCTGGCGGCCGTGCTGGCGCACGAGTCGGCGCACGTACGCGAGCGTCACGACCTGGTGCTGCTGCCGTTCGCCGCGCTGCGCAGGGCGCTGCCCTGGTCGAAGGTGGTGGCCGACGCGCAGTCGCAGGTGGAGCTGCTCATCGAGATGGCCGCCGACGACCGGGCCCGCCGCTACTGCTCGCCGCGCAGGCTGGCGACGGCGCTGCTCAGGTTCGGCACGGCGGGCGCCATGCCGACGCCACAGGGCATGCTGGGCGTGCACGCCCAGCACGTCATGGCGAGGGTCGACCGCCTGATCAAGCCGGGCCCCGAGCTGGCCGCGCCGGCCCGCTACGGGTTCATCGCGCTCTCTGTGAGCTTGCTCACCGCCACGCCGTTCCTGTGGGTCATCCCGCTCTAGTGCTTGCTGGAGTTAATCACGGCGTTTGCAATTGCAAGCAGCGCGAGGCAGAATACAGGCATGGCACTACCCAAGGTCGGCTCGATCGGCGAGTACATCCGCGAGCAGCGGCAGCAGGCGAAGATCTCGCTTCGCCAGCTGGCTGAGGCGGCGGGGGTCTCCAACCCCTATCTCAGCCAGATCGAGCGCGGGTTGCGCAAGCCGAGCGCGGAGATCCTCAACCAGATCGCCAAGGGTCTGCGCATCTCCTCGCAGGCGCTCTACGTGCAGGCGGGCCTCATCGAGGACCGCGAGCCGCCGAGCGACGTGATCACCGCGATCAGGGCCGACCCGCTTCTCTCCGAACGGCAACGCCAGGTGCTGATCGATATCTACGAGTCGTTCCGCAAGGAGGCGCCCGCCGGGGACGAGCAGACCTCCCAGAATGCTCGTCCCCAGCGCGACGCCGAAACGGACGACGATCCGCTGCCCGAGGAGTTTCTCGCCGCTCTTGAGCCCTACGCGGCGCCCTCCGGCAACGACAACGTCACCCAGGAAACCAAGGAAGGTTAACCCATGACGCTCGCCACCGAGGTCAAGAAGCTGACCGAGTCCAAGCCGTTCTACGCTGTCGCGGGTGTCGGCGACTACGCCGTCGAGAAGCTGCGCGAGCTGCCCGAGCAGCTGCAGAAGCTGCAGTCGCGCCGCTTCGAGTTCACCCAGGAGCTCCCCGTCAAGGCCCGCGAGTTCACCCAGGAGCTCCCGGTCAGGGCCCGCGAGGTCGCCGGCAAGGCCGAGGGCCTGGCCAGAGAGCTCCCCGAGAAGGCCCGCGACTACGCCGACCAGCTGACGCACAAGGCCACCGAGGTCTACGACGACTTCGCCACGCGCGGCCGCAAGGTCGTCAGCAAGGCGTCCGGCGAAGCCGCACTCGAGCTCGAAGAGGTGTCGGAGGCCGCCGAGCCGGCCGTCGCCGAGCCCGTCCAGCCGGCCAGGAAGACCCGCACCACCAGAGCCAAGTCCTGACCCGGCGAAAGGCCCGCCTCCGTGGGGAGGCGGGCCTTTCCCCTTTCGGGGTGCCCGCGCGCAGGGGGCGCCTATTAGGCTGAAGCCGATTTCCTCGCGGCGTATAGGCGGAGCCAACGAATATGAATCTGATCAACGGTGTGTTCAACCTCCTCTTCCTGGTGCTCGCCGCCGTCATCTTCGGCATGTCGGTCTACGCGCTCGTGCACGCGCTGCGTGTCCCGACGGACGCGTTCGTCTCGGCGGGCAAGCTGAAGAAGAACCTCTGGCTGCTGATCCTCGTGCTGGCGACGCTGTTCTCCGCCGGAGGCGCCTGGAGCTACTTCAACGCGTTCATGATCGTTGGCGACGCCCAGTTCATCGGCATCGGCATCGGCATCTTCTCGATCGCGGCCGTGATCGCGGCCACCGTCTACATCGTCGACGTGAAGCCGGCCGTCAAGGGCATGGGCGGCGGGCGCGGCGGCAGCGGCCCCTACGGCCCCTGGTAGTCAGGCCAGCTGGGCCGCCAGCCAGGCGGCGATGCGTTCGTGCCCGGCGGCCGTGGGATGCACGCCGTCGGGCAGCACCGCCTGCGGCGGCCAGCGCGTGGCCATCGGGTCGAGGAAGGCCACGTCCTCACGCCTGGCCACCTCCGCAAGGGCGTCGCGCACCGCGTACGCCTTCGGGGGCGCGCCGTCCAGCCAGATGGGGCCGACCATGACGATCCTCGTGTCCGGCCAGTGCCCGCGCACGACGTCGAGCAGCCGCTCGGCGGCCCGCCCCACGCGGGCCGGGCCCCAGCGCCGGTCGTTGTGGCCGCCCGAGATGACCAGCACGTCGGGAGCCGGCCGCCACGACAGCTCCACCTCGAACGAACGCTGGAACGCTCGCCCCACCCGCCCCTTGCTGAGATAGCCCGTGCCGCCCGCCCCCGCGATGACCGGCTGCCAGCCCAGCAGGCGCGCGGTCTCCGCCGCGTACGTCTCCCAGCGCGGCACCGGGCCCGACCCGACGGTGAAGCTGTCGCCCACGAACATCACGACCGGCGTGGCCGGCCGCACGACCGGCGTGGCGGGCACGAGCGGCGGGGTGGCCTCCGCGCCGGCGTTGCACCCGCTCAGGACCGCCGTGCCGAGGCCCGCCAGCGCGACGACCCGTGCGACTCGGGAACGATGCGTCAGGCCGCGCATGACCACCTCTGAGGGCTAGGCTGCCGATATGACCTACGACCTCCACGGGCGGACGCAACGGCTCGAACTGTCAGACCAGGATCTTCGCGACTTCGAAGCCGTGGTGCTGGAGTCGTCGCCTGAGGGGATCGTGCTGAGCAGGTCGGCATTCTATCCAGGTGGCGGCGGCCAGCCGGCGGATCACGGAGTTCTGCTCTGGCAAGGGGTGGAGACCCGCATCGTCGGGGCACGCAAGGGCGACGACCTCCACCTGATCCCGGCGGAGGGCGACCCCGTCCCGCCTGTCGGCACGGTGGTCGAGGCGGCGGTCGCCGACGAGCGCCGCTCGGCCCTCATGCGCACCCACTCGGGGCTGCACGTGCTGTGCGGGGTGGTGTTCCGTGACTACGGCTGCCTCGTCACCGGCGGCAACATGGACGAGCTGACCGCCCGGATGGACTTCAACCTGCCCGAGGTGCCTCCGGGGTTCAAGGAGGCCGTCGAAGACGCCTGCAACGCCGAGATCGTCGCCGACCGGCGCATCGACGTGCGCGTGCTGCCCCGCGCCGAGGCGTTCGCCATCCCCGACATCATCCGCACGGCCACCAACCTGGTGCCCGAGACCGTGCAGGACGTGCGGATCGTCGACATCGTCGGCCTCGACACGCAGGCCGACGGCGGCACCCACGTGGCCTCCACCAAGCAGATCGGCCACATCAAGGTCGCCAAGATCGAGAGCAAGGGCCGCGGCTTCCGCCGCCTGCGCATCCAGATCTCCAGCTGACCGATCTCGCTGACCGATCTCGGCCCACCGATCTCCATCTGGCCGATCTCCACTCAGCCGATCTCCACGGCCAGGCCGTCGAGCAGCCGGGCGAGCCCGAACTCGAAGAGCCGGTCGAGCCTCAGGTCGAAGTCGCCACCCATCTCGGCCAGCGTGCCGAGAAAGGCGGGATAGCGGCCGGACTCGGCGATCGCCAGCACGCGGGACTCCTGCCCGCTCATCCATTCGGCGTCGGTCATCCCGGTGTCGGCCCGGGCCTGGAGCTCCATGTCGAGGTTGGCCGCGATGCCCTGGACGTAGCTGTGCATCAGGACGATCACGTACATCCTGCTCGTGGCGTCGAGGCCGTCGCCCAGCGCCGCGAGGGCCCATTCGGTATGGCTGAACAGGGCGGGCGAGGGCAGCGGCCGGGTGAGCGGGGAGGTCCTGGCCATCCACGGGTGTTTGCGGAAGGCCGCCCACTGCAGGCGCGCGGACGTCTCCAGGCGGGCCCGCCAGCCGGCCGGCGCCTCCTCGGGCAGCGGGAACTCCCCGACCGCCGCGTCGATCATGAGCGTGAGCAGGTCGTCCTTGCCGCTCACGTGCCGGTAGAGCGACATCGTGGCCATGCCCAGACGGCCCGCGACGGCGCGCATGGTGAGCTCGGACAACCCGTCGGTGTCGGCGATCTCGATGGCCGCGCGCACGATGCGCTCGCGCGTCACGTCATGTCCCGGCAGCGCCGGCCGCTCCGCCCGTCCGGAACGTCCGGATGGCCGCCCATCGCGCGGCTCAGCCCTCGCACGCCCGCGCGGCTCCGCCACGACCGTGCCCACGCGGGGCTCCGCGACCACCACTCCTTCCCTGGCGAGCAGGGCGAGCGCCTTGGAGGCGGTCGCCAGCGCCACCCCCCAGTCCCTGGCGAGTTGCCTGGTAGACGGCACCCGCTCTCCTGGACGCAGCTTGCCGTCGGCCACGCGCCGCTTGATGTCGGCCACGATGCGCGCGTAGGGAGGAGTGGTCATCGAATCTCCTGTCCTAGTACAGATCTTCGCATCATAGCCTTGTGGACGGCTGTATGTACTACGTACATTCAGATGCGTACGTCGTCAACAGCACAAGGGAGCAACTGGCATGAAGGTTCTGGTTTCCGGCGCGAGCATCGGCGGGCCCGTCCTCGCCCACTGGTTGCGGCGGTACGGCTGCGACGTGACGGTCGTCGAGCGCGCGCCCGCCCCCCGCAAGGGTGGTCAGGCGGTCGACGTCAGGGGCGCGGCCATCACCGTGATCGCCAAGATGGGCGTCCTCGACCAGGTCAGAGCCCGGAGGACGACCATGCGCGGCATGTCCATGGTCGACTGCGACGGCAACGAGATCATGCGCAGCACCGAGGGCACGCTCAGCGGCGGCAGCTTCGACAGCCCGGACGTCGAGATCATGCGCGACGACCTGAACGAGGTCCTCATCGGCGCCACCGACGCCGGCTACCGCTACGGCGACTCGATCGCCACCCTCACCCAGGACGCCCAGGGCGTGGACGTGACGTTCGAGAGCGGCGAGCAGGGCCGCTACGACCACGTGTTCGGCGCGGACGGCCTGCACTCCAACGTCAGGCGTCTGGCCTTCGGCGAGGAGTCGCGATTCGTCCACCACCTCGGCACGTACATCTCCTTCTTCACCGCCGACAACTTCCTCGGCCTCGACCACTGGCAGACCTGGCACAACGACGCCGGCATGGGTGCCGCGCTCTTCAACGACCACGACCCGGCCGTCATGCGGGTCGGCCTGGGCTTCTCCGCCGGCCCGATCGCGTACGACCACCGGGACACCGAACGGCAGAAACGGCTCGTCCAGGAGCACTGCTCGGCCATGCGCTGGGAGGGGCCCCGGCTGCTGGAGGCCATGTGGAAGGCCGACGACTTCTACTTCGACGCGATGGCCCAGGTGAAGATGGAGCGCTGGTCGGCGGGGCGGGTCGCGCTCGTGGGCGACGCGGGCTACTGCCCCTCGCCGATGTCGGGGCAGGGCACGAGCCTGGCCGTCGTGGGGGCGTACGTGCTGGCTCAGGAGCTCGCCAGGAGCCCCGAGACGGCCTGCGACCGGTACGAGGAGCGCATGCGCCCGTTCGTGGACCGGAATCAGGCCCTCGCTCTGGAGAACCCCGGCCAGGGTGCCGCGCCGGAGAGCGTTCAGCGAGCGGCTACCAGCATCACGCTGGACTAACAGGTCCGAACCGATACGATTTGCCGCCATGACGGGTATCAGGCTCACGATGGCAGCCCTCGCGGCCACCGCTCTGACGTTGACCGCAGCCCCCGCCATGGCGGCGGAGGCCGGGATCACGGACGAGGTGACGATGACCCTCGGCAAGGACGGCACCCTGCACGTGGTCGAGAAGATCACGGGGGCGTCGGGGGGGCTCAAGCGCACGTTCATCACCAGGACCCGGTACGACGACAACAACGACCGGCTCTACCAGATCTCCAACGTCAAAGGCGGCACCTTCGCCGACGGCGTGCTCACCGTGACGGGCGGGACGGTCGAGTACGACGTCAAGGGCGCGGTGACGCCGTCCGGCAACGTCGAGGAACTGCGCTGGTTCGCGGTGAACGGCTGGAACCAGCAGGTCGCCAAGGCCACGGTCAAGGTGAGCGGCCCCGGCCAGGTGCAGAACCTGTCCTGCTTCGCCGGCGAGCTGACCTCGGCGATCGGCTGCACCTCGGCGTCCATGGACCACACGGCCACCCAGGCGGACTTCGAGCAGGAGAACATCGCGCCGGGCAACGCGCTGACCGTGGTCGTCGGATACCCGAAGGGCTCCAGCTCCGGGGTCCCCATCCTGGAGAAACGGTTCTCGCTGGCCTCCGCGTTCACGCTCGACCTCGTCACCGGCGGCGCCCTGGCCGCCCTGCTGGTCCTGCTGCTCGGCGGGTTCGGCCTGCTGTACTGGACCCGGGGCAGGGACGCCAGGGTCGCCGACCACGAGAAGGACTCGGTGAGCCCGGTACAGAACGGGCACTTCGCCCCGCCCGACGGGGTGCGCCCCGGCCAGATCGGCACGCTCGTCGACGAGCAGGCCGACGTGGTCGACGTGACGGCCACGATCGTGGACCTGGCGGTCCGCGGCTACCTGCGCATCGACGAGCAGCCCCGCCAGACGTACGACGCGCCCGACTGGCTGCTCGTCAGGCTGCCCAACGCGCCCGTCAACGCGCTCCTGCCGTACGAGCGGGCGCTCTACGACGCCATCTTCGACGGCCGTGACGCGGTGCTGCTGTCCCAGCTGTCCGGCTCGTTCACCAGCCACCTTGGCGCGGTGCGCGACGCGCTCTACGCGGACGTGGTCGAGCAGGGCTGGTTCGCCCGCCGCCCCGACACGGAGCGCACCAGGTGGACGACCATCGGCGTGGTGCTCATCGGCGTCGGCCTGGTGGCCACGGTGGCGCTGGCCTGGTTCACGACGTACGGGCTGCTCGGCCTGGCACTGATCATCGCGGGCGGCGCGCTGGCCGTCGGCGGTCAGTACATGCCGGCCAAGACCGCCAAGGGCTCGGCGGCCCTGGCGCACACCATGGGCTTTCGCGAATATCTCTTCTCCGGAGAGCTGGGCGACGTGCCCGAGCAGCACAGGGTGGAGCTGTTCTCCCGCTATCTCCCCTATGCCGTGATCTTCGACGGGGTGGAGCACTGGTCGCGCGTGGTGGCCTCGGTCACCGGCAACGGCCACCAGTCGGACAACCTCTACTGGTATCACGGCCCCGCCGAGTGGGACCTGTCCAAGTTCGCCGGCTCGATGCGCACGTTCACCACGACGACCTCCGGCGCCATCTCCGCCAGCCGCCAGTTCCGCACGCTCTGACGCGGCGCACCGTGCACGCTCCGGCGCCGTAGCGGACGCCCGCACGTCGCTCTGACGCGGCGCACCGCACATACTCCGGCGCCGTAGCGGACTCCCGCACGTCGCTCTGACGCGGCGCACCGCACATACTCCGGCGCCGTAGCGGACTCCCGCACGCTCTAGCGCAGGCGGACCCGCAGCTCGCCGACCGGGCGGCCGCCGCCGAGCACCGCTGGGGCGCCCAGCTCGGCCAGTTCGGGCGCGTCGAGGCCGAGCGAGCGGAGCGCCGCCACGGTGACGGCGACGCGGGCGCGCTGCGAACCGTCCTCGACCTTGACGGTGCCCGCCCGCCCGTCCTCGAACACGAACGCGTCGAACGCCTCCGCCCCCGCCTTCACCACGAGCCCGGGCAGCGCCCGCATGAGCGTGGCTTCGGGGCGGGTGGTGCCGGAGGTCCACTCGGGGTAGGTGCGCATCGCGTCGAAGATCTTGCGTTCGTACGAGTCGGGCGACGACAGCGCGTACGCACGGAACGCCTTGGTCACCCCGAGCATCGACACGAAGTGCAGCGGCGCCCCGCACCCGTCCACGCCGGTGGCCGCCATCCGCTCCCCGGTCAGCTCCTCCATCGTCTCGCGGATCGTGCGCTGCAGCGGATGCCTGGGCTCCAGGTAGGTCTCCGTCGGCCAGCCGTTCGCGACGCAGGTGGCCAGCATGGCGGCGTGCTTGCCCGAGCAGTTCATGTGGACGCGGCTCCGCTCGGTCACCGTCCTGTCGAAGGGATGGTCCTCGGGGCAGCGCAGGGCCGCCTCCTCCAGCCCCGCCCCGGCGAGGATCTTCCTGACGCCGTCGACGTGGAACGGCTCGCCCGAGTGGGAGGCGCAGGCCAGCGCGAGAAGCTCGTCTTCGAGGCGCAGGCCGGCGCGGAGCATGCCGAGCGCCTGCAGCGGCTTCAACGACGAGCGCGGCGAGGCGGGTACGTGCACCGCGCCGCGGGTCTCGGCCAGGCGCCCTTCGGCGTCCACGGTCAGCATGCGCGCCTGGTGCGTGGACTCCACGAACCCCGACCGGACGACTTCCACAACCACCGACATGTCGCGACCCCTTTCCGGGACGAGTCTACGAACGGTTCTTCCTGGTCCAGAATGGATGTCCATGCGAGCAGTCGTGCAACGAGTGAGTTCGGCATCGGTCGAGGTCGACGGGCGGACGGTGGGGGCGGTCGCCGAGCCGGGCCTGCTCGTCCTGGTGGGCGTCACCCACACCGACACGCGCGCCGAGGCGGCCAGACTCGCCGCCAAGCTGTGGGGCCTGCGCGTCCTGCACGGCGAGAAGTCCTGCTCCGACGTGTCGGCGCCGCTCCTGGTGATCAGCCAGTTCACGCTCTACGGCGACGCGCGCAAGGGCCGGCGGCCCACCTGGCAGGCCGCGGCTCCAGGACCGGTCGCCGAGCCGCTGGTGGAGGCCGTCGTCGCCGAGCTGCGCGCGCTGGGCGCCCACGTGGAGACGGGGGTCTTCGGCGCCGACATGAAGGTGGCGCTCGTCAACGACGGCCCGATCACGCTCGTGCTGGAGGTCTGAGCCCTCAGACTGGAGCTGACCCCTCGGCCGCCCGCCCCCGGACCCGCCGGTCCCCGAGACCTCAGCCTCCGGAGCGGCGGGCCCCCGACGGGCCGGGGTTCAGCGGATGCGGCGGCGCAGCGACGGGTCGATGGTGACGTTGCGGCCCGCGTCAGGCGGCACGATGACCTCCTGCGCGGCGGCCACCCCGCCGGCCAGCAGCGACGCGTCCACCGGCACGGTGCGTTTGACCACGGCCAGCGCGATCGGGCCCAGCTCGTGGTGGCGCGCCGCCGTGCCGATTACGCCGACCTCCTGGCTCTCGAAGATCACCGGGGCGCCGTGCGGGGGCAGCGTGTCGACGCTGCCGTCGAGGTGGAGGAAGACCAGGCGGCGCGGCGGGTGCCCCAGGTTGTGCACGCGTGCCACGGTCTCCTGGCCGCGGTAGCAGCCCTTGGTCAGGTGGACGGCCGCGCCGATCCAGCCCACCTCGTGGGGGATGGTCTTGTGGTCGGTCTCGAACCCCAGCCGCGGCCGGCCCGCCTCGATCCGGAGCGCCTCATAGGCCCACAACCCGGCCACCGGCCTGCCCAGGTGCTCGTGCAGCTCGGGCCTCGGCACCAGGAAGTCCTCGCCGGCCGTGGACAGCACGGCCAGGTCGTCGACCCGCGACACCTCGACGCGCAACATGAACCGCATCCGGTCGAGATAGTCGATCAGGCTCTGGGCGGTGCCCGGCTCGACGTGGGCCAGCACGCTCTCGCCGTCGTCGACCAGCGTCAGGTGGTGCTCGACGCGGCCCTGCAGGTCGAGGTCGAGCGTCTGGGTCCACTCGCCGGGGGTCAGCGCGTCGAGCTTCTGCGAGGTCAGGTCGTTGAGCCATTTCAGCCGGTCGGCGCCCGAGACGCGGATCACCTCGCGGTTGCTGCGGTCGACGACCGCCTCGCCCTTGGCCAGCGCGCGCTGCTCGGCGAACAGGTCGCCGTAGTGGGCGGCTACGTCGGAGTCCGGCTCGTCGGCGGCGACGGCCCCGGGAAGGTCGAGCAGAGGGCTACGCATGCCCTCCAGGCTATCGGCAGTTGCGGCAGCGTCCGAAAACGGTCAGGTGGTGCACGTCGGCGACGAACCCCAGCTCGTCGTCCAGGCCCTTGACCAGCCCGTCGGCCATCTCGGGACGCACCTCGATCACCTCGTCGCAGCCCCGGCACACCAGGTGCACGTGGTCGGCCTCGGCGGCCAGGTGGTAGGTCGGCGCGCCGTGGCCGAGATGCGTGTGGGTGACCAGGCCGAGCTCTTCGAGCAGTTCCAGCGTGCGGTAGACCGTCGAGATGTTGACGCCGCGGGCCGTCTCACGGACCTTGACGCAGATCTCCTCCGGCGTGGCGTGCATCAGCTCCTTGATCGCTTCGAGGACGAGCTGGCGCTGGGGAGTCACCCGGTAGCCCTTGGCGCGGAGTTGCTCGTGCCACTGCGTCTCCGTCATGTCCCGAGTGTAAGGCGCGTGGCCGCGACCTGCTGGCGGACGGCCGGACGAGGTCGGGCCGATATTCGCTTGCCCCTTTCGAGCCGGAGCGCATAGCTTCGTTGGTACGCGGAAAGGAGGTGGTCCAAACAATGGTGATTCATAGTTGGACTAGCGAGGTGGTTGTCCGCTAGCGCCGCGGACTGTTGTCTCGTGGCGTTCGCGAGTACGAGGCAACCACCGGGGCCCCTGGCAGCCGGAGGGCGGGATGTCATCCCGACCATGGTCCATCCGGCCCGCCTGCTCGGCAGGCGGAGCGTCGCCCGGGGCCCTTCTTCATGTCCGGGCCCGGATCGCCCGCCCGGACACGCGGGTCAGTGCCGCCCCCGGGCCGGGATGCCCAGCTTGTCGCACGCGTCGCGATAGAGGCGCACGACGGCCATGCGCACCTCGGAGCGCTCGGTCAGCGTCTCGCCCCACGGCACCCGCACCCGCTCGCCGCCGTCCACCGTGAACTCGATGCCCTCGGCGTCGACGTCGCTCGTCACGGCGGTGGTCGCCTCCGGCCGGCCCCCGAGCCCGCGTACGATGATCAGCGCGTCGTCGGGATGGTCGTCGTTCATGTGGCTCTTGATCGCCTGAACGGCGGCGGGAGTGAATGGCGTGCTCATCGCCTCAAGCTACCTTCTTCAGCTCCGCCGACATATGGTCCGTGAGCGGGTGTCCGACGGCGGCCATCTCGTAAGCCCACATGAGGTTGCCGTTGACGAGCCCGTAGAGCCGGTGACCCGCGGTGTATTCCTTCGCCGAGGCGGTGCGCGCGACCACGTCGGTGTACAGCTCGATCTTGTGGAAGACGACCTCGCCGACGTAGACCTCGACGATGCCGGTCGGGTGCGACAGCACCACCTCGATCTGCCTGTCGGGCTGCGGCCGCCAGTATCCCGACTCCGTGGCCAGCGGCCTGACCCGGTTTCCCGCGTCGTCGAGCAGCCACGTGCGGCTCACATACGTCAGGAACGGCTTGCCGTTGTGCCCGAACTCGATCTCCTGCCCGAAGTTGAAGCTCTCGATCGTCGGATAGCCGCCCACGCCGGCGCCTTCCCACCGCCCCAGCAGGAACGCGATCGGCTCCAGGTCGGGGTGCACCTCAGGTTCTTCCATGCTCCCCAAGGGTAGTAGGGAGCGTTAGGGTGACGGGCATGGCACGATCTCTGGTGATCAAGGTGACCGCGGGAACCGACGCGCCCGAGCGCTGCAACCAGGCGTTCACGGTCGCGGCCGCCGCGCTCGCGAGCGGCGTCCCCGTTTCCCTCTGGCTGACCGGCGAGGCGTCGTGGTTCGCGCTGCCGGGGCGGGCCAAGGAGTTCAGCCTGCCGCACGCCGCGTCCCTCAGCGACCTGCTCGACGCCGTGCTGGCCGGCGGCCGGGTGACGCTCTGCACGCAGTGCGCCGCCCGCAGGGAGATCACCGTCGACGACCTCATCGACGGGGTGCGCATCGCGGGGGCGCCGGCGTTCGTCGAGGAGGCGGTCGCCGAGGGAGCCCAGGCCCTCGTCTACTGACCGGTCCCCGCGGGGAGCGGCTCGCCGGTCTCCAGCAGGGTCTTGAGGCTGCTGACCAGCTCGGGCCAGCCGTCGCTGACGGCATCGCGCACGGCGCTGTCCGGCGGGAAGCCGCCGTGCACGACGGTCAGCTTGACCATCTCGCCGGCCTGCCCGATCTCGAAGGTCACCGTCGACCTGGGCTCCGCGGCCATCTCGGCGCGCTTCTCGCCGCTCAGGCCGACGCTTTCCGCGAACTCCGGCGTGAAGGTGTGCCACGTGTAGGCCAGCCGGCGCGGCGGGTCGGCCTCCAGCACGACCTGTTCGGGGTCCTCCATCGTGACGCCGAGCTGCTTCCAGGTCACGGTCGATCCGACCGTCCAGTCGGATTCGAGCTCCACGCCCCAGTAGCGCTTGGTGAAGGCGGGCTCGGTCAACGCCTGCCAGAGGCGTTCTGGTGTGGTCTTGATGTACGTCGTGTAGACGAAATCGTGGCTCGTCACGGAAGTGCTCTCCAATGCCGTCTTGAGGTCGGTCAGGGCGCCGGCCCGGTGGCGGTCGTACCTGTTGATCCAGCGGTCCGCGATGGCGTTGATCGGCACGGCGTTGAGGTAGTGCAGCTTCTCCCGGCCGCGCCACACCGTGGTCACCAGGTTGGCCGCCTCCAGCACGGCCAGATGTTTGCTGACCGACTGCCTGGCCATGTCGAGCTCGGCGCACAGCTCGCGCAGGGTCTGCCCGCTGCGCGAGTTCAGGCTGTCCAGCAACCTGCGCCGGCTGGGGTCGGCCAGCGCCTTGAACACCTCGTCCATCTACCGCCATCCAGATTCATGCAGCCTGCTGGCTGCCTTTCCACGATAGGCAGCTAATTGGCTGCATGTCAATCGCCGTACCCGCGTCAGAAGTGATCGGGCACGCGGCGCAGCACACGTGGCGGCGGCTCCAGCAGCCCTCGCCCCCAGCCGAGCAGGGGCGTGCGGGCTTCCTGGACGCGCACCGCCATCTCCCTGCCGGCCTCGGTCAGGGTCAACTCGACGCGCCTCGCCGGCGGCCGGAGTACGCGCGGCGGCACCGCCGCGTGACGCCGCGAGGGCAGGTGCGGGTCAGGTGCCGGCCGCGGGAGTCGGGCGCCGGACTGGCCGGCCCCGCTCCAGTCGCGCGTGGGCGTCTGCTACCCGGTCGCGAGGCCGCCACGGGAGATCCGCGGAAGGGCCGTGCTGCTGACGAACTGACCCGTTGCGGTGGACGTCAGTCCGGCAGGACGGCCGCGAGGCGTTCCTGGCGGAGGGCTTCGTAGCGGGAGTCGTCGAGCGGCGCCAGATCGCCCGCGCACCACGACAGCAGCAGATCGGCCAGCGCAGGGTTGCGGGCCAGGGCGGGCCCGTGGAGGTAGGTGCCGACCACGTGCCCGGTGTAGCACCCCTCGAAGCCGTCACCGTTGCCGATGCCCACGAGCGTCTTGGACAGGGGCTTGACCCCCGGACCGAGGTGGGTGACGCCCATGTGGTTCTCGAAGCCGGTCAGCGTGGGCAGGTTGAGCGCGGCGTCGACCTCCGCCACCAGCTCGCCCACCGCTCGCGCGGGCCCGCGCGAGCTGGAGATGTCGAGCAGGCCGATGCCGTCCACCGGCTGGCCTTCCTCGCCGCCGAACGTGCTGCCCATGATCTGGTAGCCGGCGCACACCGCCAGCAGGACCGCGCCGCCGGCGATGGCGCGGTGCAGGCCGCCGTCCCTGCGCAGGCGCTCGGCGGCCAGGATCTGGGGGCGGTCCTCGCCGCCGCCGATGAGGTAGAGGTCGCCGGTCTCCGGCACCGGATCGGCCGAGCGTACGTGGACCGTCTCCGTGTCTATGCCGCGCAGCCGCGCCCGCCGCTCCAGGACGAGCACGTTGCCCTGGTCGCCGTAGGTGCTCAGCAGGTCAGGGTAGATCCAGACGATACGCAGGGCGCTGTCAGACGGCACGACCGAACTCCGATCGGATCTGCTGGAAGGCGGTGTAGTTGGCGATCACGTCGACCCGGCCGGGCGGCTGCATGGCCAGCGCCTCGTTGAACGTGTCGCACAACATGAACGGCACGTCGGCCACGTCGAGCCGGAGCGCCAGGTCGAGGCGGCGCTGGCCGGTGACGAACACGGGCCGGCCGCGCAGGATGCGATAGTCGACGTCCCACAACCACGAGGTGTCGCGGCCGTCGGGGCCCTGGGCGTTGACCGCCAGGATGATCGGCAGCTGCGGATCGGCGACGTCGAACGCCTCCAGCCAGCCCGCCGGGTTCTTCGACAGCAGCAGCCGCGCGTAACGGCCGTCACGCTCGACCGTGGTGTAGCGGCCCGCGACCGAGGTGACCTCGCGCAGCCGGGGCAGCGCCCGCTCCACCGGCACCCCGAACGCGTCGGCCACCGCCAGCGCCATCACGGCGTTGGAGCGGTTGGCCGCGCCGGGCAGCTGGATGTCGAGCAGCCACCGCTCGCCGTTGGGGTCGATCGCCACGTCGTCGTCGACCGCCCACTGCGGCTCCGGCCGGTGGAACGTGCACTCGCGGCACGCCCAGTCGGCGTCCTTGCGGTCGAGAGGGCCGCCGCACTCGGGGCAGCACCAGGAGTCTTCCTTCCACCGCTGCCCCCCGGCGACCCAGGTGACCTTGGCGGCCGTGGAGGCGCCCCAGGTGACGAGCGGGTCGTCGCAGTTGGCGATGACGTGGGTGGGTTTGCCCGACAGCGCCCTGCGCCACTTCTGCGCGAGCAGCCAGATCTCGGCGGCGCGGTCCATCTGGTCGCGGCTGAGGTTCATCAGGCAGACGACGCCCGCCCCGGTGGTGTCGAGCACCTCGGGCAGGTATTTCTCGTCGACTTCGAGCACGCCGTAGGGGGCGCCCTTGTGCTGGGAGAGCGCCGAGACGTGGCCGGCCGGCATGTTGGCCCCGAACGCGTTGGTGGCCACCTCTCCGAGCTCCAGGAGCGCCGAGGTGACCAGCCTGGTCGTGGTCGTCTTGCCGTTGGTCGCGCTGATCAGCGCCAGCTTGCGGTCGCGGGCCAGCTTGCGCAGGAGGTCGGGCTCCAGCAGCAGCCCGACCCGGCCACCGATCACCGAGCCGTCACCGCGCCCCGTCATCCTGGACAGCGTGGCGGCACTGCGGCCCAGGGCACTGGCGAGCTGCGCCCGCAGAGGAAGCTGGGTCATGTGCATGGATCCTAGTCGTGGTTGGCCCCTTCGCCGCCTACGCGGCGGAAAACGCGGCCGGGCAGCGCACCTCAGGGGGTCGGAATCGGGGCAGGGGACGCGGCCGGGGATTCGGCGAAGGCGATCTCCGGGACGCCGCCGTGGTCGAACGGCAGCACGAAGCGGCGCGGCCACGAAAGCACCCCTTCCAGCCATCCGGCCCCCATGGTCTGCGCGACGTGCCGGAGCCGGGCCGACGACTCGATGCCGATGGCGACCGTCATGACGTCCCGCTGCACGGACTCGTTCTCGTCGTCGCCGAGGATCACCCGCCACGCCAGCTCACGGTTGCGGTCCACCTCCATCGACAGCGGGTGGTGGCGCAGGGCCTTGGCCCGGTGGCCGAGCAGCTCGGCCGGCGCGAGGTCGCCGACGCCGTTGCCGTTCGCCTGGCGGAAGAGGGCGTACTCCATGGGCGGCGCCGGGGTGCGCAGGTCGGGAGCCGGGCGCCCGTACGGGAAGAGCCGGTCCACCTCGTGCAGCCAGCGCACCTGCGGGATGACCCACGACGCTCCCGGCCGCTCGCCGCCGTTGTCGAGCGCGGACAGCAGCCGCGTGGCCGTCTCCGCGGCCTTCTCCGTCAGCAGCGCCGGGTCGAACCAGCTCCGCAACGACCAGGCGCGCCGCTGCACCGACCGCTCGATCAGGGTGGCCAGCAGGCACTCCCTGCGCCGCGCCGGCAGGTCGGCCCAGGCGGCCGACAGCGCGCGCGGCACGCCGGGCAGCGGCCGGTTGCTGACGAACGCGAGCACGACCGTCTCGCACCAGATGCGCAGCCAGGCCCACTCGGGCGCGTCGGCGAGCACGTCGGCCTCCCGCAGCTCGACCAGCGTGCACGCCTGCCCGGTGCGGCACTGCTTGCCGCAGGCCGCCGACCTGCGGCCGCGGATGGGCGGCGGCGGTCCCGGCACGACCTTCTCCCTGGACTCCCCCAGCGGCACGCGCACCCGCAGCGGCCGGTCCATGCCGTCCGCGAAGACGGCGGCCGAGCCGGGCTGGAGCGAGACCACGTGACGGGACTGCTCGTCGCTGAGGTTCATGGCGGCGCCGACGAGCTTCCTGTCGTCCTCGGCGGGCAGCCGGTGCACGACCTTCAGCGCGGTGTTCTTGACGACGTCGGAGATGAGCTTGGTCGGGATCTGCTCGGCGACCACGATGCCCTCGCCGTACGCCCTGATCTCGGCGAGCAGGCCGGCCAGCAGCTCGACGGCGTGGGTGGAGGCCCGGCCGTGGCCGCGGTCGCGCAGCAGCCGGTGCGCCTCCTCGATCACGATGACGTGCCGCAGCTCGGGCGACTTCTCCCGCCTGGCCCGCATGCGCAGGTGCTCGACGATCCTGATGATCAGCGTTCCCATGAGGAACGCCTTGTCCTCGTCGTTGGCGACGTCCTCGATGGCGAGCACGACGTCACGCTCCAGCAGGCCGCCGATGTCGGCGGGGTGGCCGCCCTCGAAGAAGCGGCCGGCCGAGCCGACACGCAGCGAGCGCAGCCGGAGCGAGATGAAGCCCTCGACGTCGGCCTGGACCTCGCGGCCGTAGCCGATCTCCTTGATGACGTCCATGGCGTGCTGCTGGAGTTGTTCGAGGGTGGGCACGCTGGGCGGGACGTTCGCGCCGGGGACGGCGCCGCCCGTGACGACGTCCCAGCCGGTGGCTTCGTAGACGCGCTGCAGGGCCAGCGACATGATCTGCGGGAACGGCTCCTCGGCGTCGAACGCCGCCATGAAGAGCGCCCTGACCATGTCGATGTGGGCCTGCACGGGGTAGCCGGGCTCAGGTTCGAGCGGGTTGATGCTGAACGGCACGCCGTCGGGCGCCGACGGGTTGATCACCGTGAGGGGGTCGTCGATCCGGCCGGCCATGGCGGCGTACTCCGACTTGGCCGGTTCGATGGCCAGCCAGGGGATGCGGGCCCTGCTGAGCTGCTCCAGCAGGTGCCTGACGGTCTGCGACTTGCCGGATCCGGTCGCGCCCGTGATGAACGCGTGCCGGTTGAGAGTGGCCAGCGGCACCTGGAACGTGCCGACGCCCCTGTCCTGGCCGTCGAGGATCTCGCCCAGCTCCAGCTCGCCCGCATCGGCCTCGGACGTCACGTCGAAGAAGCCCGAGTCCAGCACGCGCACCCCCGGCACCTCCCGCCGGGGCAGCCCGGCCAGCGCGGCCAGCGCGCCCGCGGTCGCGGCGAACGGGGCCGCGGCCCCGTCGGCCGGGTCCTGCATGGTGATGGCGAGGGCCTCCGACAGCGCGTAGACGGCGCCGTGCGAGCTGCGCAGCCGGTACGGGTGGTGGCTCATCTCGACGGACCCGACGAGCACGGGTGCGATCTGCCGCAGCTCGTCGGCGGTGGCACCGCCGGCCAGCACGCGCACGTTCCAGAGCCCCGCCTCGCGGAAGGCGTCCAGCTCCTGCATGCGGCGCTCGGCGCGCTCGGCGTCGAAGCGGGAGCGCTCGGAGGCGTCGCCGTACTGCCTGAGCACGTTGAGTTGAGTACGCAGGTGCGCCACCTCGGCGTCGAGCAGGTCGGTCGGCTCGGCCACCACCAGCCACGCGAAGGGCCGCGACATCAGCGTCACCAGCGTCGACTCGAACAACGTCGGCCGTTTCAGCTCGTCCGGGTCGAGCTCGGAGAACTCCCGCCCCCTGCTGCCCAGCGGCGGCGCCTGCCGCCCCGGGCACGGCGTCCACACCAGGTCCGCCAGGTCGGCGAGGTACTCCTCGTCGAGTTGCACGCCGCGCGCTCCGCCAGGGAACAGCAGCGGCTGCGGCCCGCTCGGCCGGCCGGGCGCGTCGGTGGACCTGCGCGGCTGGCGTGGCGGCGACAGCGGCCCCGCGTTCGTGATGAGTTCCAGCGGCGCGCCCGACCCTCTGGACAGCCACCCGATGACGAACGGCCGGTCGCGCTGCGCCGCCGACAGCACCGCGGGAAGCACGGTGACGAAATCCCATTCCGCCGACGAGCTTCGCGAGGGTGCTGCGATCGACTGGATTCGGTACCAGGGTCCGCTCAGCGAGACGCTCGGCTGCATTTCATTCCCCCACAGACGGTTCTTTGTTAAATTCCGTCAACCGTCAGCTCGTCGCCTTGACATTGACCATGTCATTGCCTGCCCTTGCGCCAGTCCAGGCGTGGCGGTGGTGGCCCGAGGTTCGGCGGAGGCTCTTCGTCGCCCTCCTGCGCGTGCGGGTCGAGCGCCAGCACGGCGTCGCGCACGTGCTCCAGCTCGCCGAGAGTGGTCTTGGGAAAGGCCAGGATGGCCGGATTGGCGTCGGCGAGGCGGACGCGCCTGCCCTGGGCGGTCGCGTCCGTGACGATCACGGACGTGGTGGGCAGCTGCTGGAGCTGGTGCGGCTCGACGAGGAACTCGCGCGAGCGCTGCAGCACCCGCTCCTTCTCCGAGATCTTGTCGGCGGTCCTGCCCCACTCGGTCGACTCCGTGATGTCGCCGGCGAGGTCGTGACTCTCGTCGCGGTCGTCCCTGGCGTCCTCCACCTGCGCGACCGTGGAGATGTAGCCGCCGTCGAGCCCCGGCAGCGAGTCGCTGATCGTCTCGGTGAGCTGTGCCAGCTCCAGCCGGTGCTCGGTGCCGACGTGCTCGCTGGCGACCCTGGCGTCCTCGGCGTTGCCGAGCCGCATGAACGCCACCGCGGCGTGCCCACGGCCCAGCCGCTCGCGTACGGTCGGCGTGAGCGACCGGTAGGTCAGCACGAGCCCCGTACGCGAGGTCTCGCAGGCGTCCATCAGCCGGTCGAGCACGTCGCCCCTCAGCTTGTCCGCGCCCGCCACGATGATCGTGTGGTACCAGGGCCGGTCGGAGGCGGGCGACTGGCGCAGGATGTGGGTGAGCGCGGTGGCCACGTACGTGCCGAGCACCCGGTTGCCGAACACGCCGGCCTGGCGGTCCATGCTCACCACGCGGAGCCTGGCGGGCGGCAGGCGTACGGCCTCCGTGCCGAGCGACTCCAGCTTGCGCAGCTGCGACTCCAGCGCCCAGGCCCGCTCGATCACCACGCGGTCGCTCACCCCGCGGCCGAACAGCGTGCCGATGCGCTCCAGCTGCGTCGCGGTGATCAGCCCGAACCTCAGGTCGTCGCGCGGGTCGCCCACCTGCGCCAGCGCCCGCAGCGCGGCGGTGACCTGGCTGATCGTGGCGTTCTCCCCGAGCACTTCGAGCACCCGCTCCAGGATCGCGTTGTCGAAGCTGAGGTCGCGCGTGCTGCGGTGCTCCTCGCTCACGCTCACCACGTGCGCCAGCACGTCGGCGAACGCCTCGGGCTTGAGCGTGGCGCCCAGGTCGAGCTTGGGCAGGTCGACGGGGAGCACCCAGACCAGCGGGTCGTCGCCGCCCTTGCGGGCCAGCTCGATCAGGTCCTTGGCGATCGCGCCCTCGGACAGGTCGAGCACGGTCAGGTGGCCGCCGCTGTAGAGGCGGGTCGCCCCGAGCAGGGTGATCAGCGCCGACCACCCGGGTAACGTGCCGCCCGCCACGTCGATGCGGTCGAGCTCGTCGGGCACGGCGACGGCGTACCAGGTGAGCTGCTTGTCGTGGCGGTCCTTCGACTCCTGCCACTCGCGGTAGCGCTGGGCGTGCTCCTCCTGCGCGCGGAACAGCTCCTTGTCGCGTTCGCGGCGCTGCCGCTCGTCCTTGGCCTGCTGCTCCAGCACCCGGTATTTCACCGCCCTGTCGCCCTGCAGCAGCGCGAAAGTGCAGATGCCCGCCACGCCGCCGGCGGCCACCACGCCGAGCAGCGCGAACGACCACGCGAGGTAGCCCGCCACCGCGGCGGCCAGAATCAACGCGGTCACCACCAGCATGAACGTGCGGAAGAGGCGGACAGGCCGGTTGAGCATGTCCTCCTGGAGGCGCTCGCGACGCAGGATCTCGAGCCTGGCGGGGTCGTCCTCGTCGGCGGAGGGCTGCTCCTCGACGGGGGACGGGCGCCTCGGGGG
>NZ_SMKO01000125.1 GCF_004348685.1 Nonomuraea deserti
GGGGACGGGCTCGGGGGTGCGTTTGTCGTCGCGCTTGCTCCGATATCTCGCGAGTTTGTCGGACACAGCAGGGTCCCTACCCGCCCGTGCTCTCTCTGATCATCAGCTGGTACGCCACCCGGATCTCCCGCGCCTCGGCCTGCGAGCCCTTGGTCATGCGGGCGGCCAGCAGGTCGACCGCCTGGCGGGCGATCGCCTGCTTGTCGGGGGAGACCGTGGTGATGGTCGGGGTGGCGTACCTGCCGTCCTCGATGTCGTCGAAGCCCGCCAGCGCCACCTCGCCCGGCACGGCGTGGCCGCGCTCCAGCAGCGTGCGCAGGGCGCCGAGGGCCAGCAGGTCGTTGAAGCAGAAGACCGCGTCCGGCGCCTGGCCCGAGTCGAGCAGCCGGGCCATCGCGCGGGCGCCGTCGGCGCGGTGGTAGTCCTCGACGTGCTGGACGAGCCGGTCGTCGGCGGGCAGCCCGGCCTCGGCCAGCGCCTCGAAATAGCCCGCCAGCCGCAGCCGTGACGTCTCCGCCGCGACGTCGTCCTGGGCGCCGATCGCCGCGATGCGCCGCCTGCCGGTCGCGGCCAGGTGAAGGGTGGCCTCCTTGGCCGCCGCCACGTTGTCCACCACGACGTGGTCGGCGGGCCCGTCGTAGACGCGCTCGCCCAGCAGGACCATGGGCGTGTCGTCCATGCGGGCGGCCAGGTCCTCGGGCGTCAGCGCGAGCGGGCTGAAGATCAGGCCGTCGATCAGGTGGGCGCGGAACCCCTCGGCGACGAGCTGCTCGCGCTCGCGCGACGCGCCCGTCTGGTCGATCAGCACCGTCAGCCCGCGTTCCTCCGCCGCGGTCACCACGAACCTGGCCAGCTCCGCGAAGTAGGGGATGTCCAGTTCGGGCACGGCCAGGGCGATGATCCCGGTGCGGCCCTGCCGCAGATTTCTGGCCGACAGGTTGGGACGGTAGTTGAGCTCCTTGATGGCCGCCTCGACCCGGCTCCTGGTGGCCGGCGTTACATGCACGTAGCCGTTGACGACGTTCGAGACGGTCTTCACCGAGACTCCGGCCAGCGCGGCCACGTCCTTGAGACCGACGCGGGGTTTGTCCATGCGCGAAAGTCTATAATTGTGTTTACAACGTTGAATACAACGATGTATAGATGGGCAGAGCCCCGACGAAGGAGGACTGCCCATGGAATCCGCCAAGCTCACCCTGGACCCGGCGTTCGAGGTCGGCCCGGTCGAAAGGCGACTGTTCGGCTCGTTCGTCGAGCACATGGGGCGCTGCGTGTACACGGGAGTGTTCGAGCCCGGGCACCCGCGGGCGGGCGACGATGGGCTGCGCCGCGACGTCATCGAGCTGACCAGGGAGATGGGCGTCACCACCGTGCGCTACCCGGGCGGCAACTTCGTCTCGAACTACGAATGGGAGGACGGCGTCGGGCCCGCCTCCGAGCGGCCCACCAGGCTCGACCTGGCCTGGCGGCAGATCGAGACGAACGCCTTCGGGCTGGACGAGTTCATGACCTGGCTGCGCGAGGTGGACGCCGAGCCGGTGATGGCGGTCAACCTGGGCACCAGAGGCATCAGGGAGGCCCGCGACCTCGTCGAGTACGCCAACTTCCCTGGCGGCACGCGATGGTCCGACCTGCGGATCAAGCACGGCGTGCCGGAGCCGTACGGCATCAGGGTCTGGTGCCTGGGCAACGAGATGGACGGGCCCTGGCAGATCGGGGGCAAGACCGCCGACGAGTACGGCAGGCTCGCGTTCGAGGCGGCCAAGGCCATGCGCCGGGTGGACCCCGGCCTGGAGCTCGTCGCCTGCGGCAGCTCGAACATGCGGATCCCGACATTCGGCTCGTGGGAGGCGAGGGTCCTGGAGCACTGCTACGACCAGGTCGACTACATCTCCGCGCACTCCTACTACGACCCGGTGGGCGGCAGCCGGGCCGACTTCCTGGCCTCGGCCGTGGAGATGGAGCAGCAGATCGAGGGCGTGATCGCCACGGCCGACCACGTGGCCGCCAGGCTCGGCAGCCGCAAGCGGCTCAAGGTCTCCTTCGACGAGTGGAACGTCTGGTCGCAGAGCCTGTTCCGCGGCGAGGGCAGCCTGGACTGGGAGCACGCGCCGCGCATCATCGAGGAGGAGTACGACGTGGCCGGCGCGGCCGTCGTCGGCAGCCTGCTCATCACCCTGCTCAACCACGCCGACCGGGTCGGCATCGCCTGCCAGGCCCAGCTCGCCAACGTGATCGCCCCCATCCGCACCGAGCCGGGCGGGCCCGCCTGGCGGCAGACGATCTTCCACCCGTTCGCGCTGACCGCCGCCCACGCCCGCGGCCGCATCCTGCGCGTGCAGGCCACGGCTCCGGCCATGCCGACCGAGCGGTACGGCGAGGTGCCCGTGCTGGCGACCGCGGCGACGCTGGACGACGACCGGCTCGCCGTCTTCGCGGTCAACCGGGGCGACCGGCCGCTGCCGGTGGAGATCGACCTGCGCGGCCTGCCGCAGGCGTCGGACCTTTCGCACGTCACGGTCGCCGACGACGACACGGGCGCGCGTAACACCGAGAGGGAGCCGCGCCGGGTCGAGCCGCGGCCCGCCGACGGGGCGGCGATCGACGGCCACCGGCTCACCGCGGTCCTGCCGCCGGTGTCCTTCAACGTCCTGAAGGCGCGGCTCTCCTAGCGCGGGGAACCTGAGCGGCCGCAGCGCCTCCAACAGCGGCACCAAGTGATCAGTCGAGCTCGAGCGCCCGGCGCAGCCATGACTCCACCCCGGCCACGTGCACGGTGGCCCAGGAGCGGGCGACGTCGGGCCGGCGGGCGGCGATGGCCTCGTAGATCGCGGTGTGCTGCTCCCTGGTCTTCTCCATCGCGCCCTCCTGCGTGAGCCCGCGCCAGATCCGCGCCCGGGTGGTCGGACCCGACAGGCTCTCGATGAACGAGCACAGCACGCTGTTGCCCGATCCCCGGGCGATGCGCTGGTGGAACTTAAGGTCGTTGGCCACCAGCTCCTCGACCGTGGGCTCGGCGGGCAACGCGTCGAGGATCTCGCGCAGCTCGGCGATGTCCTGGTCGGTCATCAGCTCGGTCGCCATCGCCGTGGCGGCCGGCTCGAGGATGCGGCGGACCTCGAAGAACTGCAGCACCGTGTCGTCGCGGTGCAGGTCGAGCACGAACGACATGGTGTCGAGCAGCAGGCGCGGCTCCAGGCTGGTGACGTACGTGCCGTCGCCCTGGCGCACGTCGAGCACGTTGATCAGCGACAGCGCGCGCACGGCCTCGCGCAGCGAGTTGCGTGACAGGCCGAGCCGCTCGGCGAGGTCGGCCTCCTTGGGCAGCCGGTCGCCGGGGGCGAGCTCGCCGGAGACGATCATCTGCTTGATCTTGTCGATGGCCGCGTCGGTGACCGCCACGCTTCTCTCCCTAGACATCGGATGTCTAGGAGTCTAGGGCCTGGAAGCGGACCGGCTCGACACCGGCGTGGCGGCGCACGTGGCCCTGCACCTCCAGGGCGCGCAGGTGGGCCGCGGCCTCACCGGCCGCCATGCCCCTCAGCACGGGGGACAGCTCGTCCCACGGCCTGTTCCAGGTCATCATCGCGGCGACCTCCCAGATGGTCAGCGGCTCCGGCCGCTGGGCCAGGAGGGCGCGCAGCCGTTGGAGCTTCTCCTCGTGATGGTCGCGGATCTCGGCGGCCCGCGCGGCCACATCCGGAAATGTCCATTCATGCGCTGGCAGCGCGTCCAGCGGCCCGAACCCGGCCACCCGGTCCAATGATTGCAGGAAATCACCGAGCGGATCGACGTCGTCCCGGTCGTAGGGGTAGATGCCGACGTGCGGGGTGATGCCGGGAAGGACGTGGTCACCGGTGAAGAGCCGGTCGGCGTCCTCCAGGTGCAGGCAGATGTGGCCGGGGGTGTGGCCGGGCGTGTGCACGGCCCGCAGGCGGCGCCCCGGCAGGTCCACCAGGTCGCCGTCGCGCAGCTCGCGATCGGGCGGCGCCGGCGGCGCGGGACGGCCGCCCATCGCCTCGCGCGCCTCGCCGGGGTCGGCTCCCGCCCGCCTGAGCATGTCGGACTTGAACGCGTCGTGCGCGTCGCCCGCGTACTCGATCATGAGCCTGACCAGGGCCGCGTCGTCCTCGTGCATGGCGATCCAGGCGCCGGACGCCTCCCTGACCTGCCCGGCGAGCCCGGCGTGGTCGGGATGGAAATGGGTGACCACCACCCCGCGCACGGAGGCCACGTCCATGCCGAGCGCGGCCAGGCCGCCGCTGAGCGCCTCCCACGCCTCCGGATGGTTCCACCCGGCGTCGACCAGCACCGGCCCCGCGGGCGACTCGACGGCGTAGACGAGCGTGTAGCCGAGCGGGTTGCCGGGGATAGGCACCGGCACGCTCCAAACCCCGCCGCCGAGGTCCTGCGGACGTTGCTCGGTGTACGGCCTGCGTCTGGTCTTCATGCGCCCCCGATCGTGTTCCTACGTGCAATTGTGCTGAAAATCAGCCGATGCGTTCCAGGATCGTCGCCGTGGCCAGCGCCCCACCCGCGCACATCGTGACCAGCGCGGTCGCCGAGTCCGACCGCTCCAGCTCGTGCAGGGCCGTGGTGATCAGCCGCGCTCCCGTGGCCCCCACCGGATGGCCGAGCGCGATCGCGCCGCCGTTCGGGTTGACCCGGTCCAGGTCGGGCTCGTGCACGCTCGCCCACGACAGCACCACCGACGCGAACGCCTCGTTCACCTCGAACCTGTCGATGTCGCCGATCGTCATGCCGGCCGCGGCGAGCGCCTTCGCCGTCGCGTCCACGGGCCCGTCCAGGTGGTAGTACGGCTCCGCGCCGACGAGGGCCTGCGCCAGGATGCGCGCCCTGGGCCGCAGCCCGTGCCGGCGCGCCGCCCCCTCGCTCATCACCAGCACGGCCGCCGCTCCGTCGGAGATCTGGGAGGAGGTGCCCGCCGTGTGCAGCGCGCCCTCCGCCACCGGCCTGAGCCCGGCCAGGCTCTCCACGGTGGTCTCGCGCAACCCCTGGTCCTTGCGCACCTCGCCGACGGGCACGATCTCCCGCTCGAACCGCCCGTCGGCCCACGCCTTGGCCGCCAGCCGCTGCGAGCGCGCCCCGAACCAGTCGAGCCGCTCGCGCGTCAGCCCGCGCCGCCGCGCGATCCGCTCGGCCGCCGTGAACTGGTCGGGCAGGTCGATGGTCCAGTCGTCGGGGCGCGGCCTGGCGGGGCGTACGTTGCTGCCCAGCGGCGCCCGGCTCATCACCTCGACCCCGCACCCGATGCCGGCCTCGATCACGCCCGCGCTGATCATGGCCGCCGCCAGGTGCACCGCCTGCTGCGACGACCCGCACTGCGCGTCGATCGTGGTGACGCCCGTCTGGTAGGGCAGCCCGGCGTAAAGCCACGCGTGCCGGCCGACGTGCCCGCCCTGCTCGCCCGCCTGCGTCACGCAACCGGCGAATACCTGGTCGACGCCCGCCGGCTCGAGGCCGGAGCGCTGCACGAGCCCGTTCATCGCCGTGGCCAGAACCTGTTGCGGTTTGAACTCGGCGAGCCAGCCCGCCCGCTTGCCGATGGGGGTGCGAACGGCCTCGACGATCACAGGTGTGCCCACTGTCGCCTCCAGAACGATGCTCTGGAGGCGACAGTAACGCGTTCTACTTTGTCGCGGAAGCCTCGGCCGGCAAAGTCCCCGGCAGGCCGAACGTGTCGAACAGGCGCTTCTCGAAGAACATCCCGACGTGGCTGATGCGCTCTCCGGAGAACGTCACCACCATGAGCGCGAACTGCCGGTGGACGCCGCCGTCGAGGTGGTAGAGCGCGAAGGCCGGCTGGCCGTTGGCGGCGATCGGCACCAGCCGCAGGTCGCCCGCCTTCTCGGCCGGGCAGCGCACCTTGACGAGCTCGGCGATCGTCCGCGGGCCTTGGTACCAGCCGACGAACGGCGGCATCTCCCAGACCGCGTCCTCGGTGAACAGGTGGACCAGGCTGTCGATGTCGTAGCTCTCGAACGCCGCGACGTACCGGTCGAGCTGTTCGCGCTGCTCCCGCGTCAGCGGCTCGATCGGGTCGTCCATGGTCGGCGACACCTCCTTGAGCTGGGCACGGGCCCGCTGGAGGATGCTGTTGACGGCGGCGGTGGAGACGCCGACCGCCTCGGCCACCTCGGCCGCCTTCCACCGGAGCACGTCGCGCAGGATCAGCACCGCGCGCTGCCGGGGCGGCAGGTGCTGCAGCGCGGCGATCAGCGCCAGCCTGATGCTCTCGCGCGAGGTCACGATCGAGGCCGGGTCGTCGGCGCCCGCGCCCGCCAGCGCGTCGGGCACGGGCTCCAGCCACGGCACCTCGGTGTCCTGCACCAAAGGCGCGGTGGCCTCCGTGCTCGGCGCCCCCAGACCCGTGGGCAGCGGCCGCCTGCCGCGGCTCTCGAGCGCGGTCAGGCAGGTGGTGGTGGCGATGCGATAGAGCCACGTACGCAGCGAGGAGCGACCCTCGAAGCCGTCGTAGGCGCGCCACGCGCGGAAGTACGTCTCCTGGACGAGGTCCTCGGCGTCGTGCACCGAGCCCATCATCCGGTAGCAGTGCGCCAGCAGCTCGCGCCGCATCGGATCAGCCTGCCGGAGGAAGTCCTCGTTCGTCGGCTTGTCGGTCATACCCCTTGTATAAACGCCGCCACCGACATAACGGCGAGTTTTTTACCTTTGGCCGGTCGAATCGGGCGAAACAATCATGGATCGAAAGGGAAACCACGACCGGTCGGCGGGCCCAGGACGCGCTCCGTAATGGCGGCGCGCCACTGAAGGGTCAGCGGGCGTTTCCTGGAGGGCGGCCGGCCCGCGACGGCGGGTGGCGGGCCACGGCGGCGCCGTAAAGGATCTCAGATGTCGGCGAGCAACCTGGTGGCGGCGGTCTCGATGCGGCGCTGGATCTGGTCGTACGTGCGGCGCCCGCGGAGCATCTCCAGCAGCTCCTGCACCCACACGCTGGCCAGCGACCCCGCGAGGTCGAGCTGCTCCTCGCTGGCGTCGCCGATCGACAGGCCGTCGGCCGAGACGCGCAGCAGCAGCCCCGTCATCCGGTCGCCGAACGGGGTCTGCACCTCGGCCATGATCAGAGAGCGGATGAGCGCGTCGGCCAGCTCGGGCTCGCGCATGAGGCCGCGGGTCGCCCGCATCAGCACGTCGACCGCGCGGCTCGCCGGGGTGGCGGCGCCGGGCGGACGCCGCTCGATGCTGCTCTCCAGCAGGTCGATCTCCTCGCCGACCACCGCCACGACGAGATCCATCTTGGACGGGAAGTAGCGGTAGAGCGTGCCGAGCGCCACGCCCGCGCGCTCGGCCACCGTGCGCATCTGCATGGCCTCGACCCCGCCGCGCGAGGCCAGCGCCGCCGCGGCCTGGACGATGCGCTTGCGGCGCTGGTGCTGGCTGCGACTACGGACGCTGTGCCCGCCGGGGGCGGGGTGGTTGTCGATGGCCCCGTCGGTGGCGCCGGAGGGCGCGGCGGTCGTCGCGTGCGTGGTACGCATGAGAACACGTTATCTGATTTCTCGATGGCGCGGCTTGTTACTCGCGGGTTACAAACTTGCCGTATAGCCCCATGTCTACGGCGTTACAGGCGTATATCCCGCCTTATTGGGATCGATGGCTACTGGACAGATATTAGAATCTGTTCTAGTTTGCGAGTCGTCTGACCTAGCGCTTGCTGGAGGAGCGATGACCGCGGACACGCTCGCGTCCCTGCTTCTCGCCCGGTCCGAGGACGACCGGCCAGGGCTCATGTTCGAGGACGCGGTGTGGTCGTGGCGCGAGCACGTCGCCGCCTGCCGGGCCGCGGGCGCGTGGCTGTCGGGGCAGGGCGCGGGGCCGCACGTCGGGGTGCTCGGTGACAACGTCCCAGGGCTGGTCTTCCTGGTGGGCGCGGCGGCGCTGGGCGGGTCCGTGATCGTCGCGCTGAACCCCACGCGACCGGCCGACGAGCTGATTCGCGACGCCCGCGCCACCGACGTGAACCTCCTGCTCGCCGACACTCCTTACGTCGAGGCCGCCCGTACGGTCGCCGAAGCCCTCGGCATCGCGACCGTGCCCCTGTCCGCCGTCCCACAGGTCGGCGCGCCGGGCCCTCCGGGCGGCGGGCGGGCGCATGACGGTGCTCGGCGCACGGGCGGCGGGCAGCCCCCGGACGAGTCGCCGCGGGCGTCGCGGGCGGCGCCCGCTGATGGCGCGGAGCCCGCTGAGCCCGCTGAGCCCGCTGATCGCGCGGAGCCAGCTGAGCCCGTGGAGCTTGCTGATCGCGCGGAGCCCGGGGACCTCGTCATGTTGCTGTTCACGTCCGGCACCTCGGGACGTCCCCGGGCCGTACGGATCACGCAGCGCAAGCTCGCCGTCCCCGGCACGAGCCTGGCCGCGCTGCTCACGCCCGGGGACGTCGTTTACTGCTCGATGCCGCTCTTCCACTCCGGCGCCCTGATGGCCGCCTACGCCCCCGCCGTGGCGTCGGGGGCGGCGCTGGCGTTGCGCCGGCGCTTCTCGGCCTCCGGGCTGCTGCCCGACATCAGACGGTACGGCGGGACGTACCTCCATTACGTGGGCAAGGCGCTCTCCTACGTCCTGGCCACTCCGGAGCGCCCGGACGACGCCGACAACCCGCTGAAGATCGCGTTCGGGAACGAGGGGAGCGCGGTGGCGATCAGGAGGTTCGGGGAGCGGTTCGGCTGCCGCGTGATCGACGCCTTCGGCTCCACGGAAGCGGCCATCTCGTTCAGCCCCGACCCGGCGGGGCCGCCGGGCTGCCTCGGCCGGCTCCCCGGGAGCGTGAAGATCCTCGACCCGTCCACCGGGCGTCCCTGCCCGCCGGGCCGCATCGAGGAGGGCCGCCTGCTCAACCCGGACGAGGCCGTCGGCGAGCTGGTCAACACGGCCGGGCTCGGGCTGTTCGAGGGCTACTACAACGACCCGGAGGCGGACGCCGAGCGCGTCAGGGACGGTGCGTACTGGTCGGGAGACCTGGCCTACACGGACGCCGACGGGTACGTGTTCTTCGCGGGGCGCGGCACCGAGGGCCTGCGCGTGGACGGCGAGAACCTGGCCGTCGCCCCCGTCGAGGCCGCGCTGCGGGAGTTCGGCGGGGTGGTGGAGGCGGCCGTCGGCCGTCCCACAAGGTCATCAAGCGCATCCTCGCCCGCGAGGCCTGGCGCGCCGCCGACCCGGTCTGGCTCCGCACCCCCGACGGGTTCCGGCCGCTGACCGACGAGGACGTCAAGGGGATCGAGGAGGAGTTCGTACGGCACGGCAGGCACCACCTCTTGGAGCGGTGATGGATTTCAATCTGGACGAGACCCAGCAGGATCTGAAGAAGCTGGCGGCCGAGGTCCTGGCCAGGGAAGGGGACGAGGACCGGCTCTGGCAGGCCGGGCTCATGAGCGTGTGCGTCCCCGAGGCGGCGGGCGGGGCCGGGCTCGGGCCGGTGGAGATGGCCGTGGTGCTGCGCGAGGTGGGGGCGCGGGCGGCGCCCGTCCCCGCGCTCGCCACGTTGGTGAGCACGCTGGCCCTGGCCCGCTATGGCACCCCTGACCAGCAGCGTCGCGTCCCCCGGGCCACCGTCGCGCTCCGCGAGCCGGGCCGCGCCCTGACCGACCCGCCCGTCACGGCCGCGCGCCGGGCCGGCGGCGCGCCCGACGCGCCGGACGACGTGAGGGGCGAGACGGCTTCGTCCGGTGCGCGGAACGACGGGACCGGCGTGGCGGTTGCCTCGGGTGCGGGTGCGGGCGATGGTGGGTGGGTGCTGACGGGGCGGAAGGTGTCGGTGCCCCATCCCGGTGCGGCGGTGCTGGTCACTGCCGACGAGGGGCTGTTCCTGGTCGAGGGGACTCCTGATGGGGCATCGGCAGGGCCGTCCGCCGGGGCGCCGTCCGGGAGGTCCGGTGAGGGGTCCGGCGCGGCGGTGCGCGGGATGGAGGCGATCCCCGAGTTCGCCTCCACCGGCGAGCCCGCGGCCACCCTCGTGCTCGACCGGACCCCGGCCGAGCGGGTGGGCGGGCCGGAGGCGGTGGACGGAACCAGGCGGCTGTTCATGGCCGCCGTCGCCGCCCAGGCCGCCGGCGTCCTGGCGGGAGGGCTGGAGCTGACCACGTCGTACATCAGGACGCGCCGGCAGTTCGGCCGGGCGCTGGCCGAGTTCCAGGCGGTGACCATGCAGATCGCCGACGTCTACATCGCGGGAAGAGCGCTCGACGTGGCCGTGTGGTCGGCGGCGTGGCGGCTGGGGGAGGGGCTGCCGGCCGACCGGGACCTGGCGCTGGCCGCGTACCACGTCGGCGAGGCCGTCAAGTCGCTGCACACCTGCCAGCACCTGCACGGAGGGCTCGGCCTCGACGTGACCTACCCGCTGCACCGCTACTTCGCGCAGGCCAAGCACCTGTCCCACCTGCTCGGCGGCGCCGACGCCCAGCTCGACCTGATCGGAGCGCTCGTCTGATGCTGATCGACCTCACTCCTGACCAGCGCGCGCTCCGGGACGAGCTGCGCGAGTACTTCCAGGGCTGCCTGACCGCCGAGGACCGCAGAAAGATCGCCGAGGACCCGTTCGGCGAGACGTACATGGAGCACTGCCGCAGCCTCGGCCGCGACGGCAAGCTCGGCCTGGGCTGGCCCAAGGAGTACGGCGGAGGCGGCTACGGCCCCCTGGAGCAGCAGATCTTCGCCAACGAGATCGCCCGGGCGGGCGTGCCGTACCCGATCATCACGGTGCAGACCGTCGGGCCCACGCTCATGCAGTACGGGACGCGGGAGCAGAAGGACTTCTTCCTGCCGCGCATCCTCGCCGGCGAGTGCCACTTCGCCATCGGCTACAGCGAGCCGGAGGCGGGCACCGACCTGGCCTCCCTGCGGACCACGGCGGTGCTCGACGGCGATCACTACGTCGTCAACGGGCAGAAGATCTTCACCAGCGGCGCGCACTACGCGCAGTACATCTGGCTCGCGGCCCGTACGAACCCGGAGGCCAGGAAGCACAAGGGCATCACCATGATGATCGCCGCCACGGACGACCCCGGCTTCTCGTGGACCCCGATCGTCACCATGGACGGCCGCCACCACACCAACGCCACCTACTACTCCGACGTGCGCGTCCCCGTGAACATGGTGGTCGGCGAGGTGGACCGCGGCTGGGACCTGATCGTCAACCAGCTCAACCACGAACGCGTCACCCTGGGCCCCGCGGGGAACCTCGGCCAGACCTACGACCGTTTCCTCGCCTGGGCCCGCCGTACGGGCCTGGCGGACCATCCGGACGTACGGCGGGCGCTGGCCAGGGTGTGGGCGGCCTTCCGCACCAACGAGCTGCTCAACTGGCAGGTCGCGGCGAACATGGACCTCGGCTGGCTGGGCGCGCCCGACGCGTCGGCCACCAAGATCTACGGCTCGGAGCGGATGCAGGAGGCCGGCAGGATCGTCGGCGACACCCTCGCCAGGTACGGCGACCCGTCCGACCCGGAGACGGCCGAGCTGCTCGAACGCGTGGACCACGGGGTCAAGGGCGCGGTGGTGCTGACGTTCGGCGGCGGGGTGAACGAGGTGCAGCGGGAGCTGATCGCGATGCTCGGCCTGGGCCTGCCGAGGCCTCCGCGATGAGCGGCCGCGACCCGCGGCCCGCGACGAGCGTTCCCGCCGTGGCCGCTTCCCCCGTCAGCGACGACGAGTTGCGCGAGCTCGCGGGCAAGCAGGCGGCGCTGGGCGAGGTGCGCGGCGCCCCGGCTCCCGACCCCGTGAACGAGCCCATGATCCGGCACTGGCTGGCCGCCATGGGCGACGCCAACCCGGCCTACCTGGACAAGGGGCTGGCCCCGCCCGCGATGGCGCAGGTGTGGACCATGCAGGCCCCGCGCCCGGGAGCCAGGGACCGCTCGCCGGTGGACGACCTGCTGGCCGCGCTCGACGCCGGCGGCTACACGGGCGTCGTGGCGACGAACTGCGAGCAGACCTACCACCGCTACGCGCGCCTGGGGGAACGGCTGACGCCCGCCACCAGGTTCACGGACCTGGCGGGCCCCAAACGGACCGCGCTCGGCGTGGGCTACTTCGCCACCTGGAACGTCACCTGGTACGGCGACGGCGACGAGCCGGTGGCGGAGATGCTCTTCCGCGTGCTCAAGTTCCGGCCTCGGGAGGGCACCCGGGAGGATCGGCCGCCGTACCCGCTCCAGCCGGCGGTCAACCAGGACACGGCGTTCTTCTGGGAGGGTGCGAAAAGCGGCGAGCTGCGCATCCAGACCTGCGCCGACTGCGGGCGGTTACGCCACCCGCCGGGCGCGCTGTGTCCCCGCTGCCGCTCGTCCCGCCTCACCTACACGGTCGCGAGCGGCCTCGGGACCCTCTACAGCTACGTCGTCCACCACCATCCGCCGGTGCCCGGCCGCGAGACCCCGTTCGTGGTGGGCGTGGTGGAGCTGCCGGAGGGCGTGCGGATCGTCGGCAACGTCGTGGACTGCCCGCCCGGGCAGGTGGAGATCGGCATGGCGCTGCGCGTGACGTACCGGCCGATGGACGACCGGCTCGTCCTTCCGATGTGGGCCCCGGAGGAGCCGTGACGCGAACGCTGACAGCGGACGAGGTCGAGGCCGGCTCCGAGCTGCCGGAGCTGTCGATCGACCTCACGCCCACCGTGGTCGTCTCGACCGCCCTGGCCACCATGGACTTCACCCCGGTGCACCACGACCGGGAACGGGCCCGCGCCCAGGGCTCGAAGGACATCTTCCTCAACATTCTGACCACCATGGGCCTGGTCGAACGGTACGTCACCGACTGGGCGGGCCCGGAGGCCGTGATCAAGGGCATCGACGTCAAGCTGGGCGTCCCCGCGTACGCGGGCGACTGCCTGAGCTTCACCGGGACGGTCGTGTCGTGCGAGGCCGGCCGCGTCACGGTCGAGGTGCGCGGCAAGGTGAGCCTGGGCTTCCACGCCACCTGCACCGTCGCCCTGACCCTTCCCCCAGCCGGTTGAACCAGAAGGAGCAGGCGTTGTCGCGAACGAGCGCCGCCATCGCGGGCATCGGCGCCACCGAGTTCAGCAAGAAGTCAGGACGGTCGGAGCTGCGGCTCGCCGCCGAGGCCGTGCTGTCGGCGCTGGACGACGCCGGGCTGTCACCGGGCGACGTGGACGGCCTGGTGACCTTCACCCAGGACGCCAACCAGGAGATCGCCGTCGCCAGGGAGACGGGCATCGGCGAGCTGACGTTCTTCTCCCGCGTCGACTACGGAGGCGGCGCGGCCTGCGCGACCGTGGCGCACGCCGCCATGGCCGTGGCGACGGGCATGGCCCGCACGGTGGTGTGCTACCGGGCCTTCAACGAGCGTTCCGGACGCCGCTTCGGCCAGCCGAACGCGCGGTTGAGCGGCGAACCCACCTCGCAGGGGCTGGAGATGAGCTGGCACGTGCCGTTCGGCCTGATGACGCCGGCGGCCTGGGTGGCCATGTTCGCGCAGCGCTACCTGCACGTCCACGGCGCGACGTCGGAGGACTTCGGCCGGGTGGCGGTGGCCATGCGCAGGCACGCGGCCACCAACCCGGCCGCCTGGTTCTACCAGCGGCCCATCACGCTGGAGGAGCACCAGGCGTCGAGGTGGATCGTCGAGCCGCTGCACCTGCTCGACTGCTGCCAGGAGAGCGACGGCGCGGTGGCGCTCGTCGTGACCAGCGCGGAACACGCCCGCGACCTGCGCCGCTCCCCGGCGGTCATCACCGCGGCGGCCCAGGGTGCGGGCGCGGACCAGATGATGATGACGAGCTACTACCGGGATGACATGACCGGCCTGCCCGAGATGTCCGTCGTCGGCCGGCGGCTCTGGGAACAGTCGGGCCTGGCGCCCCAGGACATCAGGACCGCCATCCTGTACGACCACTTCACCCCGTTCGTGCTCACCCAGCTGGAGGAGCTCGGCTTCTGCGGTCGCGGCGAGGCCCCGGAGTTCCTCAAGGACGGGGGCATCGAGCTGGACGGCCGCCTGCCGGTCAACCCGCACGGCGGGCAGCTCGGCGAGGCGTACATCCACGGCATGAACGGCATCGCGGAGGCGGTGCGCCAGATCAGGGGCACCGCCGCCAACCAGCTCACCGGCGTCACGAACGTCCTGGTCACGGCGGGCACGGGCGTGCCCACCAGCGGCCTCATCCTGTCCGCGGGCTGACCCGCCGGCCCGGGTGGCCGGCGGGCCTCAGCCGTTGAAGATCGGCATGGAGAAGAAGACGATCATCGCGATCGCCACGCACATCAGGAACCCGACCAGCTCCCAGGCCCAGTCGTGGTGGCGATCCCTGCGGCGCCGCGCCTTCTGCGGCCCTACCGGCGCCGGACGTCGCTTCGGCGCGGGCCTGGCCCGCACGGGACGCGGCGCGAGAACGGACGCCTCACGAGCGGACGCCTCACGAGCGGAGGCCTCACGAGCGGAGGCGCCACGAGCGGGCCCCTCGCGACGGGAGGCCTCGCGAGGGGAGGCCTCGCGAGCGGGCGGCTCGAACGCGGACTGCTCCCGAGCGGGCGGCTCGAATGCGGTCTGTTCCCGAGCCGGCAGCTCGCTCGTGGGAGCCTCCCTGCCCAGAAGATCCTTCTGCAGGTCGGGCAGCCGATATACCGGTTCTGACGGCTTGGCTGGCGCGGCGGGTGCGGCGGGTACGGGCGCGGCAGCCGGTCCTGGGGCGGCCTTCCCGCCGGTCCTGGCGCGCGGCCGGAACAGCGGCGCAGCTTCCCGCACCTCGTCCTCCCCCCGCGACGGCGGCGGGACCGCCCGGGCCGGCCCCTTGTGGACGAGGACGTCCCCGGTCATGTACGGGTCGGGCGCGTCCTTGGGCAGGATCACGTCGCCCGTGGCGAACGGCCCGGGACCGCCGGGCTCGGGAGCGGCCATGAAGAACGGGCGTTCCCCCGCCGGCGACGTGGACGTCCAGGGGCCGCCGAGCGGATCCCTGAGCGGCCGGATGGAGCCCAGCGGGTCGCGCAGCCGATGGTGATCGTCGGTGGACTCGCGGAACTTGGGCATCGGGGCGGTGGTCGCGTCGTGCTCCGGCACCTGCGACGGCGAGGGCGGCGTCAGCAGCTCGGCGGGGAAGATCACCGTGCTGGTCGCGGGGTCTCCCTCGGCCAGCGGCTGGGGCCACATCGGCGGGCTGGGCCAGCGCGGCTTCACGAACAGCGGCCCCGGAGCCGCGGAACGGGAGCCGGCGAAGTGGATGCGCAGCGCGCCGGGCGGCTCCGGCCACGGCAGGCGGCCGAGCACGTCGTGCAGCGGCGCCACGTGCAGCGCGCCGTAGACGTCCGCCACCGGCTTGGGCACGCGGATCCCGGTCGCGGCCAGTGCCGTGCCGAGCGACTCCCTGAACCGGTTCGCGGCCGCCATCGTGAGCTCCTCGGCGGTGTCGGGCGCGATGTCCAGCACCCACGCGAGTTCGGCCTTGCTCAGCCCGCACACCGCGCACAACACCAGCACCTCGCGCTGGTGGGGCCGCAGTTCGCGCAGGACGCGCTCGACGAGGGCGGTGGCCGGGTCGATGAGCGGGTCGACCGCGGGCGGCGAGTAGACGATGTCCCGTCGGTGGATCTCGCGGCGGGCGAACGCGTAGAGGGCAGCGCGGGGCGGCTGGGCGACCGGAACCCCGGTCAGCACGGCCACCAGGACATCGGACGCTGAGCCGAGGTCGCCGAGCTGGTCAGCGCAGTACGCGAACAGCCCGGCGGCATGACGGTCGTAGAGCTCTGCGATCAGTTCGGCGCGTGAGCGCTGATCGGTGAGCGGCTGGGACACGGGCCGATCCTCTTGCTGTGGGCCGACGCTGAGGGTGAGGGTGCGCGTCAGGAGATTGTTGTGGTAATCATGCCAACCCTGATGGTCCGGCGCACTACCAGATGCACATTTCGTGTAAATATCCCTGGTCAGTGAAACGCTTAAGCCCGCCCCGATGAGGACAGAGCGGTCCGGATCGCCGTAGTCTGTGGATTCAAGAGATCATGCGGCGGTCGTGGCAGGGGGCTGCGACCCCTGCCACAAGCCCACGGAGCGAGAGTTCGCGCGTGATCACATTCGACGCTGTCACCAAACGATTCCCGGACGGAACGGTCGCGGTGGACGACCTCACCATGGAGGCTCCCACAGGCGAGATCACCGTGCTCGTCGGGCCCTCGGGCTGCGGCAAGACGACCTCACTACGGATGATCAACCGCATGATCGACGCCTCGGAGGGACAGATCCTCCTCGACGGGGTGCCGGTGCAGAGCATCGACCCGCCGACACTGCGTCGCGGCATCGGGTACGTCATCCAGCAGGCGGGCCTGTTCCCGCACCGGAAGATCGTCGACAACATCGCCACCGTCCCCCACCTCCTCGGCTGGGACCGGAAGAAGGCCCGCGACAGGGCCATGGAGCTGCTCGAACGCGTCGGGCTCGACCCGGAGCTGGCCGGCCGCTACCCGTTCCAGCTCTCGGGCGGGCAGCAGCAGCGCGTGGGCGTGGCCAGGGCGCTGGCCGCCGACCCGCCCGTGCTGCTGATGGACGAGCCGTTCAGCGCGGTCGACCCCGTGGTGCGCACGAGCCTGCAGGAGGAGCTGCTCAGGCTGCAGGACGAGCTGAACAAGACCATCGTGTTCGTCACGCACGACATCGACGAGGCCATCAAGCTCGGCGACCGGGTGGCGGTGCTGCGCGTCGGCGGCCGGCTGGCGCAGCTGGCCGCCCCCAAGACGCTGCTGTCGGAGCCGTCCGACGACTTCGTCCGTGAGTTCCTCGGGCATGACAGGGGGATCAGGCGGCTGCAGTTCGTCTCGACGGAGGGGCTGCGCCTGCGTACCGACCTGACGGTCCGGGACGCCGCAGGCGGCTCGTCGGAGGAGCCGTGGCGGCTGGTCGTCGACGAGCAGGGCGGGCCGGTCGGGTGGATCTCCTGGTCGCGCCCCGACGAGCTGGAGCCGTTCGGGTCGTTCCTGTACGGCCGCGACTCGATGCGCTCGGCGCTCGACGCGGCGCTGCTGTCGCCGTCCGGCTGCTCGGTGGCCGTGGACGATGAGGGCAAGGTCGTCGGCGTGGCCACCAGGGAGGCGCTCGACGAGGCGCTGGCGGAGGCCGCAGATGGGTGACGGTCCCCCTTCCCTATGGGAATGGATCGGGCGCAACTGGGACACCGGACGGGCGGGCAGCATCAAGGACCTGCTCATCGACCACCTGACCATGTCGCTCGTGCCGATCCTTTTCGCGCTGATCGTGGCGCTGCCGCTGGGCCTGGCCTGCGTGCGCTGGCGCTGGCTCTACCAGCCCGCCTCCGGCCTGATGAACATCGTCTACGCGCTGCCGTCGCTGCCCGTCTTCATGCTGCTGATCTCGGTGACCGGGCTGTCGCAGACCACGGTGATCATCCCGCTCGCCTTCTACGGCGTGGCCGTCCTGCTCCCGGCCGTGGTCGGCGGGCTGGACTCGGTGCCCGACCACGTGCGCCAGTCGGCGGTCGCGATGGGCTTCTCGCCGCTGCGCCGGCTGCTGGCGGTGGAGCTGCCGATCGCGGTGCCGGTGGTGCTGGCCGGCCTCCGGGTGGTCGCGGTCTCCAGCATCAGCCTGGTCAGCGTGGGCGCGCTGATCGGGCAGGGCGGCCTCGGCGGGCTGTTCACCCGGGCGTACCAGAACCCGTTCATGCCGCCGGTGATCGTCGGCATCGTGCTGATCGTGCTGCTGGCGCTGATCGCTGACGGTCTGCTGGTCCTGGCTCAGCGGGTGCTCACCCCGTGGGTACGCGTGCGGAAGGGGGTGGCGTCGTGAACTGGCTGACCTCGTTCTTCGTCTGGATGGGCGAGTTCTTCGGCAACGGCGCCAACTGGTCGGGGCCCGGCGGGATCCCCATGCGGCTGCTGGAGCACCTGGAGTTCTCGGCGCTGGCGCTGCTGCTGGCCGTGCTGCTGGCCGTGCCGCTGGGGCTGGCCATCGGGCACACGGGCCGGGGAGAGGTGCTGATCGTCGTCTCCGCGAACCTGGCCAGGGCGCTGCCCACGCTGGGGCTGCTGGTGATGTTCGTGCTGCTGCTGGGCACCGCGTCGATCTGGCCGGTGATCATTCCGCTGGTGCTGCTGTCGGTGCCGCCGATCCTGGTCAACACCTTCGAGGGCATCAAGGGGGTCGATCCCGAGCTGCGCGACGCGGCGTACGGGATGGGACTGCGCGGCGGGCAGGTGCTCGGCCGGGTGCTGGTGCCGGTCGCGCTGCCGCTGATCCTGCTGGGTTGCCGGCTGTCGGCGATCCAGGTCGTGGCCACCACGACTGTCGCGGCCTACACCGGGCTCGGCGGCCTCGGACGCTACGTGATCGACGGTTTCGCGACGAAGGATTACGCGAGCGTCGTCGGCGGTTCCGTATTGATTGTGCTGTTCGCGCTCGTGGTGCAGCTCCTGTTCGCGCTCGCACAGAGGGTGACGGTCTCGCCGGGGGTGAGCCAACGAGTGAATGTTCGATAGCCTCTCCCGCTTGAGAAGGGAAACAACATGAGACGCATGTTCGGCACCGCGGCGGTGCTCGTGTCAGCGGTCCTTACGCTGGCCGCCTGCGGTGGCGGCGGCACCACGGGCAACCCGCTCGACACCACGAGCGCGGCCCCCAGCGGTTCGGCCTCGGGCGGGGGCAAGGCCGTCATCGGATCGTTCGACTTCGACGAGAGCGTGCTGCTCGCCTCGATCTACGCCCAGGCCCTCGAGGCCAAGGGCGTGCAGGTCGAGGAGAAGCCGCGCATCGGCAGCCGTGAGGCCGTCTACGACCAGGTCAAGAGCGGCGGCCTGACCATCGTGCCGGAGTACAACGGCAACCTGCTCGCCTTCATCGACCAGGCGTCCACGGCCGCCACCACCGACGAGGTGAACACCGCGCTGAAGGAGAAGCTGCCGGCCGAGCTGGAGGTGCTCGACTCCTCGCCCGCCGAGGACAAGGACACCCTGTCCGTCACCAAGGACACCCAGACCAAGCAGTCGCTTACCACCATGGAAGACCTCGCCAAGGCCTCCAAGAGCATGGTCGTCGGCGGTCCGCCCGAGTTCAAGAAGCGGTGGGAGGCGCGGTTCAAGGACGTCTACGGGGTCGAGTTCAAGGAGTGGAAGCCCACCGGGCCCACCACGGCCGACGCGCTGAAGGACGGCACGATCCAGGTCGGCAACGTCTTCAGCACCGACCCGAAGATCGCCGCCAACAACCTGGTGCCGCTCCAGGACACCAAGAACATCTTCCCGGCCCAGAACGTGACGCCGCTGCTCCACAAGGCGTCCGCCTCCGACACGATCCGCACGACGCTCAACGGCATCTCCGCCAAGCTGACCACGCAGTCGTTGCTGGAGATGATGCAGAAGATCTCCGTCAACAAGGACGAGCCCGCCATGGTGGCCGAGGAATGGCTGACCTCCAACGGCCTCGCCTGACGCCCGCCGCGAGGGTCTCCAGACGCCGGGGGCCCTCGCGGTGAGCGAGTTCACGGAGGCGATGGCGCAGCTCGCGGCCGGCGTGGCGGTGGTGACCGTACGCGACGGGCGCGACGATCTGGGCGCCACGATCTCGGCGTTGATGTCCGTTTCGCTGGAGCCGCCGCTCGTTCTGGTGAGCCTGGGCAGCCGCGGCTACCTGAACGAGGTGCTGCTGCGCCAGGACCGCTGGGCCGCGTCACTGCTGTCGTCGGGTCAGGCGGCCATCGCCAGCCGGTTCGCCAGCGTCGGGCGGCCCAGCGCCCGCCTGCTGGTGGCCGGCACGCCGCACCACCGGGGGCCGCACACGCAGGCGCTGGTGGTGGAGGGCGGGGTGGCCGCGCTGGAGGCCGAGACCACCAAGGTGGTGCCGGCCGGCGACCACACCCTCTACATCGCCGCCGTCCTCGCGATCGACTACGTCGAGCCCGAGCTCCAACCTCTCGTGCGGCTCCGCGGCCGCTACCGCGCGACGGGCGCGTGACGGCGGGCGTCACGTCGGTCAGCCGGGGTCAGCGGATCGCGTACCACGCGGGCAGGATGAGCGGGCCCGAGGCGGGGAGGCCGAGCTCGGCCGACAGCCGGGCCAGCGGACCCCAGGCGTCCATGCGGATCCTGGCCAGCGCGGCCGACTTGTCCTCGCTCGAGTCGGGGCCGCGCAGGCGCTCCAGCGGGTTGAGCCGGGGATAGCTGCGCACCGGCGCGTCGTCGGCCAGCCCGGCCCGCCGACGTGCCAGGGCCAGCGCGTCCTCCAGCCCGCCCAGCTCGTCGACCAGCCCGCTCGCCTGCGCGTCGGCGCCGGTCCACACCCGGCCCCTGGCCAGCTCGTGGGCGCGGTCGCGGGTGAGGTCGCGGCTTGCGGCCACCTTGCTCACGAAGTCGTCGTAGATCCGGTCGAGCCAGGCGTTGATCCGCTCCCACTGCTCGGGGGAGAACCCGCGGGACGTCGCGAACATCCCGGCGTTGGCCCCGCTGCCCACGAGCTCGGTGTTCATCCCGATCTTCTCGAACAGCTCGGCGAGGACGGCCTTGCCGCCGTAGACCCCGATCGAGCCCGTCAGCGTGCCCGGCTGCGCCACGATCACGTCGGCGCCCATCGACACGAAGTAGCCGCCGGAGGCGGCCACGTCGCCCATCGACACGATCACCGGCTTGACCTTGCGCGTCAGCGTCACCTCGCGCCACACCGTGTCGCTGGCGACGTAGGAGCCGCCCGGGCTGTCGACCCGGAACACGACGGCCTTGACGTGCTCGTCGCGCCGGGCCGCCCGGAGCGCGGCGCTGATCGTGTCGGAGCCCATCGCCCCGCCCCCGCCGACCGGGCTGCGCCCGCTCCGGCCGGACCTGATCATGCCGTGGCCGTGGACCAGCGCGATCGCGTCGGCCATCGGCTGCGGCAGCTTGCGTACGGCCGCTCCCTTGGCGTAGCGGGAGACGTACAGCAGGTGCGCCTCGGCCCCCGCGGAGCGCTTGACCTCGTCGTAGACCTCGTCGCGGTAGGCCAGCTCGTCGACCAGCCCCGCCTCCAGCGCCTCGGCGGCGGTGAACGGGCCCCGGTCGATCAGCTCGCGCACCTTGGCGGGGTCGAGCCTGCGCCCCTCGGCGATGCCCGCGACCAGGCTCTCGGTGACCGACTCCACGATGCGGCCGATGGACTCGCGGTGGGCCTCGGTCATGTGGTCCTGGGTGAAGGTGTTGGCGGCGGTTTTGTACTCGTGCCGTTGGCCCACTTCGTAGCCGACGCCCAGCTTGGCCAGCGTCCCTTTGACGAAGCGCTGCTCCACCGCCACGCCGGTGAGCCCGACGTCGCCGCTCGGCTGCAGGTAGACGCGCTCGAAGGCGGTGGCCAGGTAGTAGGGCACGGTGCCGCCGCCGAACTCGCCGAACGTCTCGGCGAACACGATGGCCGGCTTGCCCGAGGCGCGGAAGTGGGTCACCGCCTGGCGCAGCTCCTGCACCATGGCCAGGCCCATCGGGTTGCCCCCGACCTTGACGACCAGCCCCCTGACCCTGGGGTCCTGCCTGGCCCGCCGGAGCCCCGACAGGACGTCGGACAGGCGCGGTTTGCGCATCGACAGCACCGCGGCGAGCGGATCCGACGGTGGGCCCTCGGTGAGGCCCTCGGTGAGGTCGAGCTCCAGCACCAGCGGGGCGGTGCGCCGCTGGCGAAGCTTGTCGACGGTCTCGAAGATCGCCTTGCCTGCGTCCATGAAAGCCACCCTAAGCGACACGATTCGAAACGCGCTGAGGACCGTGCTCGAGTTCGCCGCCGCGCCCGTGCTCTCCGCGGGCGCGGCGAAGCGGCACCGGCCCGGGCCCTTGACGGTCCGGCTGCCGCGATAGCTTCGAGGTGAGCGTTGGCCCAGGGAAAGGAGCGCGGCGGGGTGCCCGAGATCTCGATCCGTCTTCTCGGACCGTTCGAGGTGCGGCTGCCGGACCGTACCGTGAGGATCGCCTCGAAACGGCAGCGGGCCCTGCTGGCGAGCCTCGCCCTGTCGCCAGGACGCGTCGTGCCCGTCGACGTCCTGACCGAGCGGATCTGGGGCGCCGACCTGCCGTCGAGCCCGCGCGAGGCCGTGCAGAACAACGTGCACCGGCTCCGGCGGCTGCTCGGGCCGGAGCTCGGCGGGCTGGTGCGGAACGTCGCCGGCGGATACATGCTGGACGTCGGCCCTGACCAGGTGGACGCGTCGCGGTTCGACCGGCTCGTCCGCGCAGGGGAGCAGGCCACGGACGGTGAGCCTGCGCGCGCCCGCGAGCCGCTGCGGGCCGCGCTGGAGTTGTGGCGGGGCGAGCCGCTCGGCGACGTCGCGTCCGACTCGCTCCAGCGCGACCACGCGCCCGCGCTGACCGAGCGTTACCTGGCGGCCGTCGAGCGGCGGATCGACCTGGACCTGACGCTCGGCGACCGCGCGCCGAGCACGCTGATCGCCGAGTTGCGTGTGCTGACCGCGCGCTTCCCCGTACGCGAGTCGCTCTGGGAGCGGCTGCTGACCGTGCTGATCGCGGACCGGCGGCAGGCCGAGGCGCTGGAGGCGTACGAGTCCGTACGGAACACGCTCGCGGACACCCTCGGCGCGGACCCGTCCGCCCAGCTGCAGAGCTTGCACCGGCGGCTGCTCACCGGAGACCCCGAACCGGAACGCGTGACGCCGCGGCAGTTGCCGCCGGCGCCGACGGGTTTCGCCGGCCGGACGGCCGAGCTGGCCGCGCTCGACGAGCAACTCGACCGCTGGTCCGGCGGCGGGCTCGTCCTGGTGGCGGTCCATGGCGTCGGCGGGGCGGGCAAGACCGCGCTCGCGGTGCACTGGGCCCGGCTCAGGCAGGACCGCTTCTCTGACGGGCAGCTCCACCTCGACCTGCACGGCTACGGCCCTGGCCGGCCGGTGACGGCGGAGGCGGCGCTCGGCCGGCTGCTGCGCTCGATCGGCACGCCGCCCGACCGCGTTCCGGACGATGCGGGGGAGGCCGCGGCGCTGCTGCGCACCCTGCTCGCCGGCCGCCGGATGCTGCTGCTCCTCGACAACGCCCACGACGCCGAGCACGTCCGGCCGCTGCTGCCGGGATCCCACTGCTTCGTGATCGTCACCAGCAGGAGCGACCTGCGGGGCCTGGCGGCACGCGATGGGGCGCACCGGGTGGCGCTGCGCGAGCTGGCCGCCGCCGACGCCCTGGCGCTGCTGACGGCGGCGATCCCGCGGCACAGGGCGGAGGCGGAGCCAGGCGCGCTGGCCGAGCTGGCCCGGCTGTGCGGACGGCTGCCCTTGGCCCTGCGCATCGCCGCCGAGCTGGGCTCCCAGCACCCCGATCGTTCCCTCGCCGAGCTGGTGGACGATCTGCGGCAGCGCAGGAGCCCGCTGGACGCCCTGGCCGACAGCGATCCGGGAGCTGACCTGCGTACGGTGTTCTCGTGGTCGTACGACCTGCTTCCGCCGGAACTGGCGCGCGCGTTCTCCCACCTTGGCTGCTACCCGGGCAGTGACATCGGGCTGCCGGGCGCGGCGGCGCTGCTGGACGTCGCGCCGGCCGCGGCGCGCGCCCTGCTCGACCGGCTGGCTGCCGTGCACCTGCTGGAAGCGTACCGGCCGGGGCGATACCGGCTGCACGACCTGCTCGGGGAGTACGCCGCGGAACGGCTGGCCGCCGACCGGCCCGAAGCGGGCGCGGCGGCGTTGCGCCGGGTGCTCGACTGGTATGTCCGGGCGGCCAACGAGGGACGGGCCGCGCTCGGCTTCTCCCAGCCGGTCCCGATCTCCCGCGGCATCGGCGCGACCGCGGTCCCGCTGCCCGCCCTGTCCGGCAGCGGCGCGGGTCTCGAATGGTTCGAGGCCGAACGAGGCACGCTGGTCGCCGCCGTCGGCGCCGCCGTCGGCCACGGCCTGCCGGATCACGGCTGGCAGCTGGCGGTCGCGATGCGGGACTTCCTCGACCGGTCACGCTATCTCGAGGACTGGCTGGCGGTGGGCCGGTCCGGCCTGGAGTGCGCCAGGAAGCTCGGCGATCCGCTGGCCGGATACCAGGCCGCGTTCGTGCTCGGCGGCGCGTACTCCCGCACCGGCGCGTACGACGACGCCGACGCGACGCTGCGCGACGCCCTACGGCACGCCGAGCAGCTCGGCGACCCCGCGAAGATGTCCCGGGCGCTGAGCGTGCTCGGGGTGCTCTGGCAGCGGGCCGAGGACTACGACCGCGCGCTCGCCTGCCACCGGCAGGCGGAGATCGCCGCGCGGCCCGCGGCGAACACGGCGGTCCGGGCGCATGCCCTGCTCAACTACGGCGCCGTCGAAATACTGGCCGGGCGCTACGCCGACGCCATGGAGCACACCCGAGCGGCGCTGGAGATCTACCAGGAGCAGGGCCTCGAACTGCAGGAGTCGTGCGCGTTGGCCAACCTCGCCGCAGCGCATCAGGGGACCGGCGAGTACACCACGGCCCTGGAATACTGCCGGATGGCGCTGGAGATCACCCTCCGCGTGGCCGACGTGAGCGGCCAGGTCGAGGTGCTGACGACCCGGGGTGAGATCCAGCTCGCGATGGGCCGTCAGGATGCCGCGCGCGACTCCTGGGAGGAGGCGCGCGGGCTGCTCCGGCCCACCGATCCCAGCTACGCCAGGCTCGACCTGCTGCTCAAGGGCCTGGGCTGTTGATCACATGCCGTGGGGTTCGCCCCGTGCACGGCCGGCGTGCGCAGCCTCGGGCGGAACGGGCGCCCCGGAATGCGGGTCACGGGCCTCTCCTCCTGGATGTGCGGTCGCAGTCAGGTCCGGGACAGCACATCAGGGCCCGCTATCAGATCGCTCTCACGTTCCCACCGCTACGGAAGGCGCGGCCCCCGTCCGGGAGGAAGGGGGCCGCGGCAGCGGGCGTGCCGGATGGCGGCACGGCACGGGCGCCGAGAGGCTATGGGGTGGGTGGCGGGAGGCGCGCACCCACCCGTGGTGTTCGCCGGTTACCGGGCCCGCAACGCGGCCCACACGTCGATGCGGGGCGTGGTGACCTCCGTGCCCGCGCTCCCGTACGTGATCGGCTTGCCGGTGCGCTTCAGCGTCTCCAGCAGCTTGTCCACCGGGGCGTGGCGGCGCTTCTGGTGCAGCAGCGCGAAGGAGCCCGCCACGTGCGGGGCGGCCATCGAGGTGCCGTTGAGCGTCGCGTACGCGTTTCCGGCGATCGCCCCCGTGATGGACACGCCCGGCGCGTAGACGTCGATCAGCGTGCCCCGGTTGGAGAAGGAGGCCACGGCGTCCTGCTTGTCCGTGGCGCCCACGGCGACGGTGTTCGAGACGCACGCCGGCCACGACACCGACGCGTCGAAGCCGTTGTTGCCCGAGGCGACCACCGTGGCGACGCCCTTGGCGACGAGCTTGTCCACCTCGGCCTTGAAGTCGGCACCGTCGCCCGCGTCGCAGGCGGTGGCGTACTCGCCGCCGCCCAGGCTGAGGTTGACGGAGGCGATGTTGTACTGGTCGGCCAGCAGGTCGACGTACGCCATGCCGGTCAGGATCGACGAGTCGTAGGCCAGGATGCAGACGGGCCGGCCGGAGCAGTACGGCGAGTTGTCGAAGCGGCTGAACACCTGCACCGGCACGATCCGCGCCTTGGGCGCGACACCGTCGGCGGCGAACTCGGCCGTCCGCTGCCCGGCGGCGATGCCGGCGACGTGCGTGCCGTGGTAGCAGAGGCCGTACTGCGGTTGCGGGGCGTCCTTCATGCAGGCCGCGCTCTCGGCGTTGGCGGCGCCGTCGCCGATCTGGAACTGGCTGCCGTTGGCGCACAGCGGCGCGGAGCCGTCGGCGGGGTCGGCGGCCGAGAAGCACGCCTGGGCCACGATGCGATCGCCGAAGGCGGGGTGGTCGTTGTCGATGCCGGAGTCCAGGATCGCGACGGCCGTGCCCTTGCCGTTGAAGCCCCTCCGGTGCGCCCGGTCGGCGCCGATCAGGGGGATGCTCTCGACCAGTGACGGTTCGTTGAGCTTGTCCTTGCGGATCGAGACGACCCCTGACTGCTCGGCGAGCTTCTCGAGCTCGGCGCGCGTTCCGCGGTAGACGAAGAAGTCCAGCGCGCCGGCCACTTCGGCGGGTGGCTCCGCCAAGACGTTCTTCTTGTCCCGCTTGATCCCTTCCGCGCTGGACAGCAGGGACTTCACCTGGGCGGGCTGCTGCACGCGGACGATGGCGCGGTGCTCGCCGCTCGCCGTGATCGCAGGATCGATCTTGGTTTCGGGGTCGGCGAGAGCGGGTGTGGCGGCGAGCGCGGCCGAGGTGGCGGCTAAGGCGATCGCGCCGGCCAGCAGAGACGAGAGTCTCAACTGATCCTCCGGTGGTTCAGGGGGCATTTCTCACCGGAAGTGTAGTAATCGGACAAACTGTTGTCAGAGGGGCGGATGTGTTCTGTTACCTGTTCTTGTTCTGTCCCGTTCCGTGGTCACCGGCGAGGCCGGAGTCTCCGGGCTCCGGCCGTGACGCCCGTTCAGACGCGTGCGGCAGGGGTGGCCCGCTCGGCGTCGATCCTGGCGGTGACCGTCGAAGTGCCCCCGGCGTCGTACCGGATGGGCGTGCCCGTGCTCTTCAACCGCTGCAGGCTCTGGGCGACGGTGTTGTTCGCGTACGCCTGCTTCATCAGCGCGAACATCCCGGCCACGTGGGGCGCGGCCATGGAGGTGCCGCTCAGCTCGGCGTACGCGTCGTCGGGGACCGAGGAGTTGATGTCCACCCCGGGCGCGAACAGGTCCAGCATGGCCCCCCGGTTGCCGAATGCCGCAGGGGTGTCGTCGTCGCCGGTCGCGCCCACCGCGACGGCCGTGGAGATGCAGGCAGGGGAGGAGACACTGTTCGGGGAGCCGCTGTTGCCGGCCGCCACCACCGGCGCCACGCCCTGCGCCACGAGCGCGTCGAACTCCGGCTTGACCCCCGCGGCGGCGGGGTCGGCGTCGCACGCCGCGGTGAACAGGCCCCCGCCGGCCAGGCTCAGGTTCACCGCCGCGACGTTGTTGGCCCTGGCGACCCGGGCCACGTACTCCAGCGCCAGCTTCTGGTCCGAGGTGTAGCTGAGGAAGCAGGGGGCGCTGCCGCCCCCCGACCCGCAGGTCAGCGGGTTGTCCACGCGGCTGAAGACCTGGATCGCCAGGATCCCCGCCGCGGGGGCGACGCCGTTGGACGGCGCCCCCGCGGTCACTGCGCCCGCCGCGATACCGGCCACGTGCGTGCCGTGCGAGCAGGCGTTCGCCCCGTTGACCAGGCACTGGGCGGTCTCGGCGTCCGCCGCGCCCGGCCCGGTCTGGCTCGGCTGGTTGTTCGGGCAGAGCGAGACGGTGCCGTCACTGGCGTCGGAGGAGGAGAAGCACGCCTCGCCCACCAGCCGGCCGCGGAAGAACGGGTGGTCGCGGTCGATCCCCGTGTCGAGCACGGCGACCGTCGTGCCCCTTCCGGTCCAGCCCGCGGCGTTCGCCCGGTCCGAGCCGATCAGGGCGGTGCTGGCGTCCAGCGTCGGGTGGCGCAGCTCGTCCTTGTAGACGGACTGGATCCTCGCGTCCTTCCTGAGCTTGGCCAGCGTCCGCTGGTCCACCTCGGCGACGAAGAAGCGCGACGATGACGCCGCCTCCAGGACCCGGCTCCCCTCCGAGGCCTGTTCGAGGTCCTTGGCCACGGCGTCGACGTTCTGGCCGGGCTTGAGCTGGATGATGGAGCGGACCCGGGTCTTCGCCTTGATCTCCGCGACGAGCGCGGGGCTGATGACGGGGTCGTTGCTGTCTTTCGTGTCGGCTTGCAGCGGTGGGGCCGCACACAGCACGGCGCACAGGGCGGCCAGCGCGCTCGCGCGGGCTGACAGAGACCGTAGCCTCACATGTTCCTCCGAAGGTCGGTTCGTCCTTGAGGCGGGAGCGTTCCGGCTCCTGGCCCGCGTACAGCCGCATTCATCCCCCTTGCCACAACGGTGATGTGGGAGATGAAAGCGAGCAGCGCGACCTTGGAGACGTTTTTGCCTCAGGGCGACCAAGGGAAAGTCCGGTCGTAAGAGACCGGCCTTTCCCGCATCCTTCGGTCACTTGGCGGACGTGATGACCTTGTTCGCCGCCTTCTTCAGCGCCGCCGCGGACGGCTTCTCGCTGAGCCGCACCTTTTCGGCGGCGGCCAGCGCCGTGGTGCCGTTCGTGCCGTGCGCCCAGTTCAGCCAGGCCGTCAGCAGCGCGCCGTCCAGCTTGGCCTTGCCGGTGCGGGTGTTCTTCAGCACCCGGTACGCCTTGCCGAGCGAGGACGCCTTCGTCAGCTCGGGGAACACCTTGCTCGACTTGCTGATCAGCTTCAGGTAGCAGGTGAGCGTGTCATCAGGGATCGTCCCGCTGCTGCGGTGGATCTCCACGGCCCACTTCCCGGCCGTCAGCTTCTTGGCCGCCTTGCCCCGCGTGCAGACGGTGGCCGCCGGTTTGGCGACCGGGCTCGCGGTGACCGTCACCGTGACCGTCACGGTGGGCAGCGGCACCGGCTCGGGGTCGGGGGCGGGG
>NZ_SMKO01000126.1 GCF_004348685.1 Nonomuraea deserti
GGGTCGGGGTCGGGGTCGGCTACGAGCTCGCCGGTGGCGGCCGGCCACGGCGGCATGGCGTGCGGGTCGCCGGTGGGCGTGGGCCATACGGGCATGCCGGCCGCAGCGGCGGTGAACGCGGGTGGCGGCTCCCACGGCGGCGCGCTCTGCACCACCGGCTTGGCGGGCCGGCGGCCGGTCTCCTCCGTCGCCGACGCGTCCCACGCCGGAGGGTCCTGCCCCTGCGGGCCCCGTTCCCGCGCGTCCTGCGCCTGCGGGCCCCGTCCCCGCATGTCCCGCGCCTGCGGGCCTCGTGCCCGCGCGTCCTGCGCACGTGGATCCCGTCCTCGCGGGTCCAGCTCGCGTGGGTCATGTCCCGGCGCGCCGTGCGTACGCGGGCCGTGTCCCGGGGTGCCCTGTGCCCGCGGATCCCGTCGCCGTGCGTCCTGGTCGTGCGGGGGCTGCATGCGCTCGACCGGGGGCCGGCGGGCCGTGGTGTGACCGGGGCGTGCGGGATCGGCCTGCTCGCGACCGGTCCGCGGGCCGCTCAGCAGCTCCCGCGCGGCCGAAGGGCGGCCGGGGAACGTCGGGTGGGCGTGCGGATGGTCGGCCCATCCCTGGTCGGCGGGGTCGACGCCGGTGTGGTCGGCGAACCAGTCGTAGGGCGCGGTGTCGTCGCCCGACACCTCCCAGGGTTGCGCCCCCGGTCGGTCTTCAGGCTGCGGCAGGTTGGGTGGCGGGCCCTGGAAGACGGGGATGGCGGGGCGCGCCCTGGTCGCCGCCCCTTCGCCGGAAGGGGCTCCCCCCGATGGGGTGCCGAAGGGCGCGCCGCCGGTAGCGGTGTCGGCCGGGTCGGCGGATGGGGTGCCGGTAGTGGCGCCGGACGGAGTGCCGGACGGGGTGCCGGTAGTGGTGTCGGATGGGGTGAACGCCGGTGGAACGTCTCGCCCGTCGGTCTGGCCGAAGCTCGGCGGTGGCGTCGCTGGTGCGGCCGAGTTGTCGGCTTCCCTGCGATCGTGTTCAGACCCGGGTTCCTGGCCACGCATAGGGCGAGCCTAGCGAGAGAGACGAGATCGTTACGTCGGTATGAGCGTTCCCGAAAGGATCCGGCATCCCGTTTGGGGCATTACGCGCGCGAAGCCGGGTTTCAGATTCGCGGGCTTCCGGTGACCGACCGGTTGTCCAGCGCCTCGAACACCGTGGCCTTGGTGATGTCGTTCACGGCGGCGAAGAGCTGCTTGCTGCCCTTATTGTCAGGCTTTGTGCCGTCCTTGTTCTGGAACCACACCATGATCGCGTAGTGACCGTGCGTCAGGATCCTGGTGCCGCCACTGCCCGAGCCGATGAACTTGGTGACACTGTCCTTACCCGCCAGCGGTTTGACGTAGTTCTCCGCGTCGCCGGCCTTGGCCACCTTGCCCGCGGCCTTGGTGCTGGTGAGGTTGGCCACGCCGATCGTGCCGATCACCTTGCCCGCCTTGTCGCGGAAGCTGGCGCGGATGAGCTGGGTGCACTTGCCGGACTTGAGCGCCTTCTTGAGATCGTCGCCCAGGGCGCCGTCGGAGCACTTCTTGTCCTTCTTGGTGATCGTCCGCTCGTACGAGCGCTTCGACACGGTGATCTTCTTGTTGCTGCCGAAGATCTCCTTCACCGAGATCGGGTCGGGGTCCGTGGAACGGCTGGCGGCGAAGCCGTACTTGCCGGGAGGCGCGGACGGCAGGGGCGCGGTGGTCATGCGGGGCTTGGCGGTTACGGCGGTGACCGGGTCGTCGGCGTTCCACATGAGCACCAGGCCGCCGCCTAGCAGGGCGAGCACGGCCACGCCGCTGATCGCGAACCACAGCGGGGCACGCGAGCGCGAGCCCTCGTCGTACGGGCTCCACCCGACCTTGCTCTGCGGGTTCTTCGGCGCCTGCTCCTGGGGATCGCCGGCGGCGCGTTCCTTACGACGCGGGCGGCGGAAGGCGCTGCCCGGCTCCTCGGGCGCGTTTCCCATCCCGTAGGGGGCGCCGCCCGTGCCGCTCTCACGTTCCCCGTTGCCGTTGGAAACCATGGGGCGACATTACCGTGATGTTCGTCATCGGGTTCCGAAGTCCTGGGTCCACCACGGGCCGTTGGGTCCGTCCGCGACGCCGACGCCGATCGCCTTCAGCCGGCAGTCGAGGATGTTCCTGCGGTGGTCACGGCTGTCCAGCCAGCCGCGTACGGCCTCGTCAGGCGTGGTGTAGCCGGCGCCGATGTTCTCGGCGGCGCCCCAGTGGTATCCCGCGCGCTCCATGCGGTCCCACGGGGAACCGCCGTCAGGGGAGTTGTGCGCGAGCCGCCCGGTGCGGGCCATCTCCAGCGAGTGCGTACGGGCGGAGCGGGTGAGCCCGCGGTCGACCCTGAGCGGCCCGCACCCATGCCTGGCCCTGGCGGCGTTGGTGAGCGAGACGACCCTGGCCGCCATGCCCGCCATGACGCGCACACCCTCGCCGTCGCTGCGGAGCTCCGCGGAGCCGTCGCCGTCGCTGTTGAACCCGGGGATCTGCCCGTCGGGTTTCCTGGTGACCTTGGGGGTCGTCCTGCCGCGCGGTGTGGGTCTGGTCGTGATCTCCCTGGGGATCCGCTCGGCCTGCGGCTGGGCCTTCTTCGAAGCCTTGGGCGCTGCGTGGGCGGTGGCGGCCGCGGGTGGGACGGTCTCTTCGAGGTAGACGTGGCGGGCGGGCTCGGCGTCGTCGGTCAGCCGGCCGATCAACACGCCCGTGAACAGAACCGCCATCAGGCAGGTCAGCACACCCAGGTGATTCCGGCGCCGAGCGCCCCGCTGGGTTGGCCGGGTGTGAGAGTTCTGCCACATACCGCCATCAACGATAGGGATGTCTGGTCCTGGGAAAGAAGAGGTCCCAGGGAAACGAAATCGAACCGTTCTGCGGTCGGGTAGACTCGTGCGAGGTTACCGGTCTTTTGACCAGCGCGCCTCCGGGCGGGTAGCCTAATCGTTCGTTGTGTGCATAGGTCCAGCGTGACCAATGCGCGGCGCGTCCGGCGTCATCTCCCGTGTTGCGGAGACGGAAGGTCCGGGCCGTCGTGTGCCCGCACCGACCGACCAATGTTGCTGTCGCATCCGACAGCGCCGAAGACGCGAGCATAAAGAAGGCTACGACCGTGCGCACGTACTCACCGAAGCCCGCCGACGTCCAGCGTCAGTGGTACGTCATCGACGCGACCGATGTCGTGCTGGGCCGGCTGGCCAGCCACGTCGCGACCCTGCTCCGCGGCAAGCACAAGCCGATCTTCGCCAACCACGTCGACACCGGTGACTTCGTCATCGTCATCAACGCGGACAAGATCGCGCTGAGCGGCAACAAGCTCGAGCAGAAGAAGGCGTACCGTCACTCGGGTTACCCGGGCGGTCTGCGTTCCGTCAGCTATGGCGAGCTCATGGAGAAGCGGCCGGAGAAGGCCGTCGAGAAGGCCGTCAAGGGCATGCTGCCGAAAAACTCCCTGGGCCGGAAGATGGCGAAGAAGCTGAAGGTCTACGCGGGCTCCGAGCACCCGCACCAGGCCCAGCAGCCGGTGCCGTTCGAGATCAGCCAGATCGCCCAGTAAGTAGACCCGCGGGGGAGACCCCGTCGCATGCCCCCGCAAGGGGTAGCGCCGAGTTTCGAAAGTAAGAGGAGAACCGTGGCTGAGCCCACCGGTGTCGAGACGGCCGTCGAGACGGCCGAGGTGGAGGACTTCTCAAGCGAGGAGTTCCCGTCCGAATACACCACAGAATCAACCGCCAGCGCTGACGCTCCCGTGCGCAAGCCCGTCACCACGGGCAACTCGTACGGCACCGGCCGCCGCAAGGAGGCGATCGCCCGGGTGCGCATCGTCCCCGGCACCGGCAAGTGGACGATCAACGGTCGTTCGCTGGACGTCTACTTCCCCAACAAGGTCCACCAGCAGATCGTCAACGAGCCCTTCGTGGTGCTCGGCGCCGAGGAGGCGTTCGACGTCATCGCGCGCATCGACGGCGGCGGCGTCACCGGTCAGGCCGGCGCGCTGCGCATGGGCCTGTCCCGCGCCCTGGCGGTGCTGGACGTCGAGGTCAACCGCCCACCGCTGAAGAAGGCCGGCTTCCTCACCCGTGACGCCCGCGCCACGGAGCGGAAGAAGTACGGCCTCAAGAAGGCCCGCAAGGCTCCGCAGTACAGCAAGCGCTAAGTTGGCGCGCCTTTTCGGCACCGACGGGGTACGCGGGGTCGCGGGTCGCGACCTCACGGCGGAGCTCGCCATGGACCTCTCGGTCGCGGCGGCTCATGTCCTCGGCGATGCGGGCGCGTTCACCGCTACCGGGCCCAGCCGTAAGAGCAGGCCGGTAGCGGTCGTAGGCCGGGACCCACGCGCCTCGGGAGAATTTCTCGAGGCCGCGGTGGTCGCCGGCCTCGCGGCGTCTGGAGTGGACGTGCTGCGCCTCGGCGTGCTGCCCACCCCGGCCGTCGCCCACCTCACGGCCGCGCTCGGCGCCGACCTCGGCGTCATGTTGTCGGCGTCGCACAACCCGGCGCCCGACAACGGCATCAAGTTCCTGGCCCGGGGCGGCTTCAAGCTGTCCGACGCGGTCGAGGACGAGATCGAGCGGCGGCTGGGCGAGGAGTGGAGCTTTCCCGTCGGCTCGGCCGTGGGCCGCGTGCGCGACGCGTACGGCGAGGCCGACCGCTACATCTCCCACGTGCTGACCACGATGAGCGCCTCACTCGACGGCCTCAACATCGTGGTCGACTGCGCGCACGGCGCCGCCCACATGGTGGCGCCCGAGGCGCTGGTACGCGCGGGGGCCAGGGTCGAGGCCATCGGCTCCAGGCCCGACGGGCTCAACATCAACGCCGGCCACGGCTCGACCCACCTGGACAAGCTCCAGCAGGTGGTCGTCTCGCGCGGGGCCCACCTGGGCGTGGCCTACGACGGCGACGCCGACCGCTGCCTGGCCGTCGACCACACCGGCGCGATCATCGACGGCGACCGCATCATGGCCGTCCTCGCCGCCGCCATGCACGGCGAGGGCCTGCTGGCGAAGGACACCGTGGTCGCGACCGTGATGTCCAACCTCGGCTTCAAGCTGGCGATGCGCGACGCGGGCATCACCGTGGTCGAGACCGCGGTGGGTGACCGCTACGTGCTGGAACGCATGAAGCACAACGGTTACAACCTCGGCGGCGAGCAGTCGGGGCACGTCATCATGCTCGACCACGCCACCACCGGCGACGGCCTGCTCACCTCGCTCCACCTGCTGGGCGTGGTGGCCAAGACGGGCGTTCCGCTGAAGGAGCTGGCCTCGGTGATGACGCCGCTGCCGCAGATCCTGATCAACGTCAAGGACGTCGACAAGGGCAAGGCCTCCGTCCCCGAGCTCGTCGCCGCCGTACGGCAGGCGGAGGCCGAGCTGGGTGAGACGGGGCGGGTGCTGATCAGGCCGAGCGGCACCGAGCCGATGATCCGGGTCATGGTCGAGGCCGCGTCGGAGGAGCACGCCACCCTGGTGGCCGGCCGCCTCGCCGACGTGGTGCGCACGTCCTGCGTCTGAAGGTTTCTCACGTCGGGTACGGCACGCGGTGCCGTACCCGACGCTCATGAGTGGGATCTGAGCTGCTCGTCCAAGGTCCAGATGCCTACGTCGACACCGGTCACACGACTGCTGTACAGCTCGCGTTCGGTGAGGATGCACAGGTCGCCGAGGCCGAGCTTGCTCATGACGTGATCGGACAGAGGGACACCGGTGCCGGCTCCGGCGATGAGGGAGTTGCCGATCTCGATCACCGCGGTCACGGGGAGGATGACGCGGCAGTCGCGTTTGTCCTCGGAGAGCTCGCGAATGACCGTGGCGCGGTCCTGGTTCTTACCGAGGGATGTCGAGTAGGTTGCACAGGATGGTGGTGTCGACGAATTCGACCCTGCGCCCCAGAGAGCGTTGGACTTACCGCTGCTGTTGCGCCCGATCAGGATCGTCATGCTCCCCAGAGGGAGCGCGGCATCGCGGAAGGCCTTGAACCTGGTCAGCCGAAGTTCGGTCAGACGCCCAGACATGGCTCAAGTTTCCAGGTGCCTACTCGTCGCCCGTGAGCGAGAAGGCCCGCAGCCGGTGGCCCGCCCAGAAGACGGCGGCGACCGTGACGATGATCAGGGCCGGAACGGCGAAACCGAGCGTCACGTCGGCCTTGAGGAACGCCGAGTCGGAGATCTGGTCGGCGATCGACTTGGCCCACTGCTGGATCGAGAACTTGCGCGCGCCCGGCATGAACCCGCCCACCAGGGTCTCCCACACCAGGGCGTAGATGATGCCGATCGCCACCGCGTGCCGCGTCAGGACGCCCAGCAGGAGGAAGACGGCGGCGTAGGCGATGCCGGCCAGCAGCGCGCCCAGGGCGAACCCCGAGGCGATGCCGTCCTCGTTACTGACCAGGAGCCAGGCCGACACGTACGTCGGCACCGCCCCGAACACCGCCAGCAGCGACGCCGCCACCACGAACTTCGTCCGGATGATGACAGGGCGGGAGATCGGCTTGGACAGCAGGTGGATGATCGTGCCGTCGTCGATCTCCGGGGCGATGACGCCCGTGCCCGCGATCAGCCCCAGGAGGGGCAACATCGTGTTGATCGCGAAGTTGTCCATCAGCAACATGGCCGAGCGCTGGCCGGTCTCGCCGAACAGGCGCAGCAGCACCGCCAGGGCGATGAGACCCAGCGGCAGCACCAGCAGCAGGATGATGCGCCGGCGGCCCAGCAGGGCGCGGTAGGTGATACCCGCCACTACGGTGTTCATGGCCTCACTCCGTTCGGCGGCTCGGTCGCCCTCATGCCGTCGCCTTCCGCCGCTCTGGTCGCTGCGCTCCCGCCGCTCCTCCAGGCGACGGCGCTCCCTCGCGTGTTCATGGCCTCACTCCGTTCGGCGGCTCGGTCGCCCTCATGCCGTCGCCTTGCTCTGTCGCTCTGGTTCCCGCACTTCCGGTGGTCCCGGCGCCAGGTTGCCGGTGCATCAGGTGCTCCTGGTGATGAGGTAGGAGAAGACGCTTTCCAGGTCCTCGTCCGCGGGGGAGATCTGGTGCAGGTGCACGCCTTCCTCCTTGGCGACCCGGGGGAGGAGCCGGGCGAAGCGGCGGAACTCGATGGCCTGGACCTCCAGGCCGTCGGGGCGGAGGGTGATGCCCCCGGCCGAGGAGTCGCGGATGAGCGCGGCGGCGAGCTTCCTGTCGTCGCTCGAACGGATCATGAACAGGTGCGGCCGGTCGGTCATCAGGCGGCGGATCTCGCGGAAGTTGCCCGACGCCGCGTGGCGGCCCGCCACCAGGACCTCGATGTGCTGGGCGACCCGTTCGACCTCCTCCAGGATGTGGGAGCTGAACAGGATCGTCTTGCCCCCGGCGCCCATGGAGCGGATGAGGTCCATCAGCTGGAGGCGCTGGCGGGGGTCCATGCCGTTGAACGGCTCGTCGAGCAGCAGCACCGGCGGGTCGTGGACGAGCGCCGCGGCGACTTTGACGCGCTGGCGCATGCCCTTCGAGTACGTCTCGACGCGGCGGTCCTTCGGCTCCTCCATCTCGACGGTGGCCAGGGCCTTGCGGGCGGCTTCTGCGGGGTCGGGCAGGCCGTGGAGCCTGGCGGCGGAGAGCACGAACTGCCAGCCGGTCAGGAAGCCATACACACCCTCGCGTTCCGGGACTAGGCCGATATTTCGGTAGATGCGGTGGTTCTTCCAGACCTTGGTCCCGTCCAGCGTGACCGTGCCGCCCGACGGGGCCAGGAAGCCGGCCATCATGTGCAGGAGCGTCGACTTGCCCGCGCCGTTGGGCCCGAGCAGGCCGGTGACGCCCGGGCCGATCGTCATTGTCACGTCGTTGACCGCCACGACGTTGCCGTACCAGCGGGAGACCTGCGAGAGCTCGATCTTCATCGCGCTGCCGCCTTCCTGTAGCGCAGCGCGAGGGCGGCCAGCCCGGCGCAGATCAGCACGACGAGGATCGCCGCCGAGGCGGGGCCGTTCGGGTAGTCGCCCTCGATGGAATGGGGCGGCGTGCCGAACACCCAGGACTGCACGGAGTCGACCAGCCAGAACGGGTTCATCAGCCACGCCCACGAGGCCTCCGACTCGTTGCCGGTCGATGCCAGCGTGCCGTAGACCACCGGGACCGCCGCGAACGACAGCAGGTAGACAGTGATCACCGAGGCCACGCCGAGCCCGCGCCGGGGTGTGAACGAGGCCAGTGCCAGGCCGAAGGCCGACAGGAGCAGCGCCAGCACGAGCGCCATGGTCATGGAGCCGGCGTACTCGCCGGTGGCAGGCGGGCCGGGGAGGTCGACCACCAGTTCGCCCACGTACATCAGCGTGAGCGGCAGGGCGATCAGCAGGAACACCGACGCGGTCATCGCGGCCACCTTGGCGCCGACGTACTCGTTGATCGCCACGGGGCGCGACAGGTAGAGCGGCAGCACGCGGTGGCGCAGGTCGGGGGCGACGGCGGTGGGGGCCTGCGAGGCCAGGAAGATCGCCACCACGGCCTGCATGATGACCGCGTAGCCGCTGTAGGGGATCTCGCTCCGCCTGAGCAGGGCCATCAACGCGATGTTGACGATCGCGGGCACCAGCATGATGGCGGCCAGGGAGAACGGCATGATCTTGCTGCGGGCCGGGCGGCCGAGGCCGAAGATGCCGCGCAGGCTGTGCAGGGCCAGGGCCCTGGTGGCGTAGCCGCGGCCGAGCCGGGGGCCGTCGTAGTGCCGATAGCCGATGTCGTAGATTTCAGACACTTGCGTTCTCCTCCCGGAAGACGTCCTCGATGCGGTGACGTCCCTGTTCCAGGCGGATGAGGCAGAGGTCCAGGTCGACGGCGGCGTCGCGGATGGCGTCGTACGTCTCGGGCCCGAGCACCTTGACCACCAGCATGCGGCCCTGTGGCGAGACGGTCTGGCCGTCGCTGGCCAGGCGGGCGGTCAGCGCGTCGAGGCCCTCGTCGACCTCGACCGTGACGGTCTGCGTCGCCTGGGTGAACTCGCCGATCGTCGAGGAGCGCAGCAGCCGCCCCGCGTCGATGACGATCACGTGGTCGCAGATGCGCTCCAGCTCGCCCAGCAGGTGGGAGGTGACGAGCACGCTGATGCCGAACTCGGTGCCGATGCGCCGGATCAGCGTCAGCATCTCGTCGCGGCCGCGCGGGTCGAGCCCGTTGGTGGGCTCGTCGAGGAAGATCAGTTTCGGATCGTGGACCAGGGCCTGGGCCAGCTTGACGCGCTGCTTCATGCCGGTCGAGTAGCCGCCGACGGGGCGGTAGCGCTCCTCCGCCAGGCCGACGTGGCGCAGGACGTCGGCGGCGCGCTCGCGGGCCGCCGTGCGCGGCAGCCCGGACATCTGGGCGAGGTGGACGATTAATTCGGTGGCGGAGACGTCGGGCGGGAGACACTCGTGCTCGGGCATGTAGCCGACGAGCCGGCGGATCTCCGCGCCCTGCGCGGTCACGTCCAGATCGAGCACCCGCGCGGTGCCGCCGGACGGCGGCAGCAGACCGAGCAGGATCTTGATCAGTGTCGACTTGCCCGCGCCGTTCGCCCCGACCAGGCCGGTGACACCGGGCCCCACGGTGACGGAGAGCTGATCGACCGCCGTGACGGTGGGAAAGCGCTTGGTCAGCCCCTCGGTGGCGAGGATGTGCATGTGCCGGACACTACCGGGCGATCAGCGCCGTGGCCTCGTTCACACGGATGAACGGCGTCCTACTTGAGGCCAGAATCTCCGCTGGACCACCAGGGTCGTGGTGCCCGCCAGGATCATGCCGGCCACGTTCATCGACAGCTGCGACACCGAGCCCGCGACCTGCTCCCACTGGCCGAGCGCGAGCGCGACGGCCAGGTAGCCGGCGGCGGGCACCGTGGTCACCGAGATGAACACGCCGATCAGGGCCGTCGACTTGCCCGCCGTGATCGACAACACTCCGGCCACGCCCGCGAGCAGCGCCACGATGAACGACCACCGGTCGGGCGTGACGATGAACCTGACCTCCTCGCCGGTGGCGAGGTCGCCGGGGCCGATCCAGCCGAGCCAGTGGGAGACGAGCGCGCAGGCGAAGGTGACCGCTATCGCCGCCGCGAACCCCGTGATCAACGTGCGGAGCGAGTGGACGACCAGCCGCCACCTGCGGCGCAGCAGGCCGAAGCAGATGGCCGCGATCGGGCCGAACTCAGGGCTGAGCACCATCCCGCCGATGATCAGGATGACGGAGTTCTGCAGCACGCCGATGCCCGCCAGCTGCGTGGCGATGGCGAGGAAGACCAGGAACGCCCACGTGATGCCGGACTCGCCCTGCACCCGGTGCGCGAACTCCTCCCAGATGACCGCGTCGTCGGGCTCGCCCGGCGCCTCCTCGATCGCCTCCTCCGCCGTCTTGGACAGCGACAGGTCGACGTGCTCGATGGCGATCGAGCCCTCCGTCTCCAGCCACTTGAGCCGGCCCAGCACTTCGTTGGCCGACTCCCTGGCGGCGTCGCAGAGGATCACGTCGCCGCTCGGCAGGCGGGCGGCCCCGGAGAGGACGACGATGTTGGTGACGCCAGGGCAGTCCTCCAACACCGCCGTCACCTCGTCAGCGCGGGAGGGCGGGCTGATCAGCCGTAGATGGAGCATCCGGCCATTGTCGTCGATCGGACGTTGACGTGGTTTTGACAGAGGTACGCGAGGGTTGCTCGCATGTGCCGCTTCGACTGCCACGACCACGGTGAGGAGTGCTGGTTCGCCGGCATCGACGACCAGGAGTGCGGGGGCAGGTTCGCACGTTACCTGTACGAGGAGGCGTTCAGGTCTGGCGGAGCCGTACGCGCTGCACCGAGTGATCGGCGCCCTTCTTGAGCACGAGATCGGCGCGGCCTCTGGTGGGGGCGATGTTCTCGACGAGGTTACGTTCGTTGATGTCGCGCCAGACGTTGACCGCGAACTCCGTGGCCTCGTCGTACGACAGCTCCGCGATGTGCCGGAAGTACGACTTCGGGTCCTCGAAGGCGGTCCGGCGAAGCTTGTGGAACCGTTCGACGTACCAGGTGCGGATGTCCTCGACCTTGGCGTCGACGTAGATGGAGAAGTCGAAGTAGTCGTTGACGGCGAGGGAGGTGGGCGGGGCGGGCTGGAGGACGTTGAGCCCTTCGATGATCAGGATGTCCGGACTTTTCACGGTCTGGTGCGCGCCGGGGACTATGTCGTACTCGAGGTGGCTGTAGACCGGCGCCCGCGTCGCCGCCGCCCCCGCCTTGACCTCCGCCACGAACCTGACCAGCGCCCGCCGGTCATAGCTCTCGGGGAAGCCCTTGCGATGCATGATGCCCTTCGACTCCAGCACCGTGTTCGGGTAGAGGAAGCTGTCGGTGGTGACCAGCTCCACGTTCATGTGCTCGGGCCAGCGGGCGAGGAGGGTGTGCAGCAGCCGCGCCGTCGTCGACTTGCCGACCGCGACGCTGCCCGCGATGCCCAGGATGTACGGCACCCGCTGCTCGTCACGCCCGAGGAAGGCGCTCAGCACGCTGCTGCGTTGTTTGGACCCGGTGAAGTGCAGGTTCAGCAGCCGGGTCAGAGGGAGGTAGATGTCGGTGACTTCGGTGAGGTCGATGGGGTCGTCGACGCCGCGCAGCTCTTCCAGCTCGTCTGCGGTGAGAGTCAAGGGCGTGTTCTTGCGGAGCTCGCTCCACTGCTCCCTGCTCAGTTCCACGTAGCCGTTGTTCACCTAGGCAGCGTAGCGATGGAGGAAAGAGCGGATCTTGGCGGGGCGCGGGCTGGCCGTCCACAGGCTGTGGACGGCGGTCCGGGATTACCGCTGACCTGTTCGGGGAATCCCTCCTGATTCCGGTATGCGAAGGTTTGTCGGGGGCTACTGTTACGGGCGGGAGGCTTCCGTGGACCGTCGTCGTTTCATCACCAGCGTGGTCGCCGCAGCCGGCGTCGCGGGCCCCTTCGCCGGGGTGGCCTGCGCGGGCGCCCAGGGAGGCGCGAAGCCGGTCCGCGCGTACGGGCCGCTGCGTCCCGTACGCGATCTCCGCGACGACAAGGTGCGCCTGCACCTGCCCGACGGGTTCAAGTACCGCTCGTTCAGCCCCGCGGGCGACCGGTTCGGCGACGGCTCGGCCGTGCCCGGCAGGCACGACGGCATGGCGGCCTTCGCCGGCCCCAAGGGCAGCGCCGTCCTGGTCCGCAACCATGAGGTCAACGGGCCTGTCGGCGCGTTCGGCGACAAGGGCAGGGCGTACGACCCCATGGCCGGGGGAGGCACCTCGACGCTGCAGGTCACCCGCTACGGAGAGGTGATCAGGAGCGGCCCCTCGCTCAGCGGCACCATGATGAACTGCTCGGGCGGCCCCATGTCGTGGGGGGCCTGGGTGACGTGCGAGGAGACGGTCAACGGCCCCGACGTGGGCGACGACTTCTCCGGCGGCGACAACTCCAAGCTCACCCGCCGGCACGGCTACATCTTCGAGGTGCCGCTCGACCGCCCCGCCGCCGCCCGGCCGATCAAGTCCGCGGGACGGTTCCCGCACGAGTCGGCCGCCTTCGACCCGTCCACGGGCGCGATCTACCTCACCGAGGACAATTTCGGCTTCCCGTCCGGCTTCTACCGCTACATCCCGCCCAAGCACCCCGCCGTGGCCGGGCGGCTGCTCGACGGCGGCAGGCTCCAGATGCTCGCCGTCAAGGGCGCCGAGCGCAAGGACCTGTCCGGGGGCCAGGAGCCGGGCGCCTCGTACGCCACCACGTGGGTGGACATCGACGACCCCGACCCCCGCTTCACGGGCACGCCGTCCAACGACGAGGCCGTCCAGGCCGTGGGCCGGCAGGGCAGGGCGGCCGGCGCGGCGATCTTCTCCCGGCTGGAGGGGGCGGTCTACCACCAGGGGACGGTCTACTTCGTCTCGACGCAGGGCGGGGCCACCGCGTCCGGTGACACGCCGCCCGACGGGTTCGGCAAGGGGCGGGGACAGGTGTGGGCGTACGAGACGTGGAGCGGCCGGCTCAAGCTCGCCTACGAGTCGCCCCGCTCCGAGGTGCTCGACCTGCCCGACAACGTGACGGTCAGCCGCCGCGGCACGCTGGTGCTGTGCGAGGACGGCGACGGCGCCAACTACCTGCGCGGGCTCAGCAGGGCGGGGGAGATCTTCGACTTCTGCCGCCTGGAGCCGATCCCCGGCGACGCGGGAGCCGAGTTCGCCGGCTCCACGTTCGGGCCAGGCGGCCACACGCTCTACGTCAACATCCAGGCCGAACACGGCATGTCGATCGCCATCTGGGGTCCCTGGGAGAAGGGGCTGTTCTAGGCTTGGTGCGGTGATCCTGGGCATCGGGGTGGACATCGTGGACATCTCCCGCTTCGAGGCGACGCTGCGCCGCACGCCGCGCCTGCGCGAGCGGTTGTTCACCGAGGCCGAGCGGGCGCTGCCGGTGCACTCCCTGGCCGCCAGATTCGCCGCCAAGGAGGCCGTGGCCAAGGCGCTCGGCGCACCAGGAGGGCTGGGGCACCAGGAGGCCGAGGTGCGCTGCGACGACCTCGGCAAGCCCGAGCTGGTGATCACCGGGCGGGCCGCGGAGGTGGCGTACGAGCTCGGGATCAAGCGCTGGCACCTCTCGCTCAGCCATGACGCGGGCGTCGCCGTCGCCTACGTGATCGCGGAGGGATAGCTTCGGATCATGCGCACCGCCTACACCGCCGACCAGATCCGTGGCGCCGAGCACGCGCTCATGGCCCTCCTGCCGGAGGGCACGCTGATGCAGCGGGCCGCGTCGGGGCTCGCCGCCGTCTGCGCCGACCTCCTCGGCCGGGTGTACGGCAAGCGCGTCGTCCTCCTCGTCGGCAGCGGCGACAACGGCGGCGACGCCCTCTACGCGGGCGAGCGGTTGGCCCGGCGCGGCGCCTGGGTGGGCGCGGTCCTGGCCGGGTCCAAGACCCACGAGGCGGGCCTGCTCGCGTTCACGCAGGCGGGCGGCCGCGTCGTCGACCGGGCGGCGATCGACGGCGCCGACCTGATCATCGACGGGCTCGTCGGCATCGGGGCGGCTGGGGCGCTGCGGGAGCCGTACGCGGAGCTCGCCGCGCGGGCCAACGCCGCCCGCGGCGCGATCGTCGCCGTCGACGTGCCGAGCGGGGCCGACGCGAGCAGCGGCCGGGTGCCGGGCGCGGCCGTGCGGGCCAAGGTGACCGTGACGATGGGGGCGTACAAGACCGGGTTGCTCGTCGATCCCGGCGCGGCCTACGCGGGCGCGGTCGAGCTGGTGGACATCGGGCTCGGCGACCATCTGCCCGATCCCGACGTGGCCGCCCTGACCGGCGGCGACGTCGACCTCCTGCTGCCGCGGCCGGCCAACGAGTCGGACAAGTACCGCAGGGGAGTCCTGGGGGTCGCCGCGGGCAGCGACCTCTACACCGGCGCCGCCGTGCTCGCCGTGGGCGGAGCGCTGCGCGCCGGGGCGGGCATGGTGCGCTACGCGGGGCCGCACGCGCCCGTCGCGCAGGTACGCCGGCACTGGCCCGAGGCGGTCGTCACCGAGCTGGATCGGCCCTCGATCGACGGCGTCGGGCGGGTGCAGGCGTGGGTGCTCGGGCCGGGGCTCGGCACCGATGACTGGGCGCACGAGCTGGCGGCCAAGGTGCTCGCCTCCACCGTGCCCGTGCTGATCGACGCCGACGGGCTGACGTTGGTGGCCAGGGACCGCGGGCTGCTGCGCCGCGGCGCGCCCGTACTGATCACCCCGCACGCGGGCGAGCTGGCGCGGCTGATCAGGGCCGGGCGCGACGACATCGAGGCGGCCCGGCTGGAGTACGCCTGCAGGGCGGCGGCGGAGCTCGGCGTGACCGTGCTGCTCAAGGGCTCCACCACGGTGGTGGCAGAAGACGCGCGGCCGGTTCGCGTCAACGTCACCGGCTCGCCGTGGCTGGCCACGGGGGGCACGGGCGACGTGCTGTCCGGGGTGGCGGGCTCGCTGCTCGCCCAGGGGTTGAGCTGCTACGACGCGGCGTCCTGCGGAGCCTACCTGCACGGGCTGGCCGGGCGGCTGGCCGCCGGGGGCGCGCCGCTGACGGCGGCCGACGTGGCCGCCGCCGTCCCCGCGGCCGTCCGCGCCGTGAGCGGCGGCACGGCGTGAAGCAGCCGCGCGGCGTGCGTGGGTGGCGTGGCGTGCGGACGGCCCGGAGTGTGGACGGTCCGGAGTGTGGACGGTCCGGAGTGTGGACGGTCCGGAGTGTGGACGGTCCGGAGTGCGGACGGCCCGGCGTGCGGGGTGGCGAAAGTCTTCGTCGCTGGGGCCGTGAGGGGTGAGAATCGCGCTCGACCACGTGCGTGACCTGCCACACTAGAAGGATGTACTCCCCGATGGCCACGCCCGCGCAGGCTCGGGTCGACCTGGCCGCGATCAGGCACAACGTGGCCCTGCTCAAGGAGCGGGCCGCCGGCGCGGAGCTGATGGGCGCCGTCAAGGCCGACGCCTACGGCCACGGTCTGGTGCCCACGTCCGAGGCGGTCCTGGAGGGAGGCGCGAGCCGGCTCGGCACCGCGTTCATCAGGGAGGCCCTCGCGCTGCGCGAGGGTGGCGTGACGGCGCCGATCCTGTCCTGGCTCGTCACCCCGGGAGAGCCGCTCGACGACGCCGTGCGGGTCGACGTCGAGCTGTCGGCCTCCGACGAGGGGATGCTCGGCGAGATCGCCGCCGCCGCACGGCGTACGGGCCGCACCGCGAAGCTGCACCTGGAGGCCGACACCGGCATGAGCAGGGGCGGCTGCCCGCTCGCCGCCTGGCCGGCGCTGCTGGCCGCGGCGCTGCGGCTGCAGGCCGAGGGCGCCGTCGGGATCGCCGGGCTCTGGTCCCATTTCGCCTGCGCGGACATCCCCGGCCATCCGTCGATCGGGCGGCAGTTGGAGGCGTTCGAGGCGGCGCTGAAGCTCGCCGAGCAGGCGGGCGCGGCCGGCTCCCACGTGATCAGGCACATCGCCAACTCCGCCGCCACCGTGACACTGCCCGAGGCCCGCTACGACCTGGTCAGGCCCGGCATCGCGATCTACGGCCTGAGCCCCGTCCCCGAGCTGGGCGACTTCGGCCTCAGGCAGGCCATGACGCTGGTGGCCCAGGCCGGGCTGGTCAAGCGGGTCCCCGAGGGCTCCGGGGTTTCCTACGCCCACCTCTACGTCACCGAGCGGGAGACCACGCTCGGGCTCGTGCCGCTCGGATACGCCGACGGCATCCTGCGGCACGCGACGGGAAAGGCCGAGGTCCTGGCGGGCGGGCGGCGCAGGACGATCGCCGGCCGGGTGTGCATGGACCAGTTCATGATCGACATGGGCGACGACGTGCTGTCGGCGGGCGACGAGATCGTGCTGTTCGGCCCGGGTGACGGGGGCGAGCCGACCGCTCAGGAGTGGGCGGATACTCTCGGCACGATCACGCATGAGATCGTGACCAGGATCGGTTCGCGTGTGCCGAGGGTCTACGAGCACAGGACTCGGGGCAGCTCGCGGCGGGCATGAGCGGGAGAAGGGTCGGGGAGATGACGACGACAAGACGGCGCAGGGTAGGGATCGCCGGCGCGCTCGTCGGCGCGGCTTCCGCCGGTGTCGCGGCGGCGGCGCTGGCCAAGCGCTATGCGGTCGGCCGCATCAGGCTGCGCCCCGACGACGAGGCCAGCGAGCCGTTCGGCGAGTTGCGGGGCAGGGAGCGCACGCTCGTCACCTCCGACGGCAAGGCGCTGCACGTCGAGATCGACGGCCCGGAGGACGCGCCGCTGACCATCGTCTTCTGCCACGGCTACTGCCTCAGCCTGGAGTCCTGGCACTACCAGCGCAAGGATCTGCGGGAGAACTACCGTCTCGTGCTGTGGGACCAGCGCTCCCACGGCCGCTCGCAGCGCGCGGGCTCCGACGACAGCACGATCGACCGGCTGGGCGATGACCTGGCCGAGGTGATCGAGGCCTACGTGCCCGGCCCGTGCGTGCTGGTCGGCCACTCCATGGGCGGCATGACGATCATGGCCCTCGCCGACCGCCGGCCCGAGCTGTTCGGCGAGAAGATCCGCGCGGCCGCTCTCGTCGCGACCTCCGCGGGCAAGCTGGCCGAGCTCACCCTCGGCCTGCCCGCGCTGCTGTCCAAGGTCGTGCACAAGGTGGCCCCCACCACGGTGTCGATGCTCGGCAAGCGGGGTGCGCTGGTCGACCGCACCCGCCACGCGGGCAGCGACATCGCCTTCCTGATCACCCGCTACATGGGCTTCGGCGACTCCAAGAACGTCAGCCCGACCCTGGTCGACTTCGCCGAGTCGATGATCAGGGCGACGCCGACCGAGGTGGTCGCCGACTTCTACCCCGCGCTGATGAACCACGACAAGCTCTCCGCGCTGCACGTCCTCGACCCGGTGCCCACCGCGATCCTGGTGGGCGACGGCGACTGGCTGACCCCGCCCGAACACAGCAGGGCCATCGCCGCCGCGCTGCCCAAGGCCCAGCTCACCGAGGTGCCCGACACCTCCCACCTGATCCAGCTGGAGCGCCCGGGCATCGTCAACGACGCGCTGCGTGACCTGGCGAAGAGGGTGGAGCTCTAGTGCGGCTCGAGACCCCGGAGGACATGCGCGCGTACGGCGCCCGCCTGGCCGCGCGGCTGCGCCCCGGAGACCTGCTCGTCCTGTCCGGCCCGCTCGGCGCCGGCAAGACCACGCTCGTGCAGGGCATCGCGGAGGGCCTCAAAGTACGCGGCCCGATCACCTCGCCCACCTTCGTGATCGCCAGGGTGCACCCGTCGCTGCGCCAGGGGCCGCCGCTCGTCCACGTCGACGCCTACCGGCTGGGCGGCGACCTGGAGGTCGACGACCTCGACCTGGACGCCTCGCTGGAGGAGTCGGTCACCGTCGTCGAATGGGGCGAGGGGCTCGTCGAGGGCCTGGCCGACGACCGGCTGGAGATCCGCATCGACCGCGAGGCGGGCGACGAGGCCCGCGTCGTGACCCTGCGCGGCGTGGGCGGAAGGTGGGCCGACACGCCGTCTGAGCCGCCGGAAGAGTAAAACGGCGGTCAAGCTCCGGCAATGCTGGCACCCTTGACGTACCCGGCCGATGATGTAAATCATGATCGTTGACTAGGGTTCGCCCAGAATTTCTGGGTATCAGGAGGGGCGACATCCATCTCTTTGGTGGATGCTGGGGTGTAAGACGGCAAAGTGGGGTGCGGCCGGTGCTCAGGGTCAGGCGAGTCGCGTACGCGGGAGCCATCGTCATTCTCGGTCTGACCGGCTGCACAGCCTCGGCCGAGACCGATCCAACTGCGACACCCTCCCCCACGGCCAGCGGCACCACCGGCGCCCCGACCGCCGGCGGCAGCCCGAGCCCCACCGCCACCAGGCAGACCATCTCGGTCCAGCTCAACCCCGACCGCGTCACCGCGGGCGAGACGTCGACGGTGTGGATTCTGGCCAACTGCCCGGTTCCGACCGGCGGCCCCGCCCACACCGGCACCGCCACGTCCAAGGCCTTCATCAACGGCGTCACGCTCAACCCGGTTCCAGCGGCGTCGGTCACCCCCACCCCGACCGCCACGCCGGCCAACGGCTCGCCGTGGGTGCGCGGCGAGGCGCAGGTCTCGGGAACGGTCCGGCGCGGCAGCTACCGCGTCGACGTCAAGTGCGACGGCACCAACGACATGGGCAGGGCCACGCTCAGGGTCGTCGCGGCCGAGCCCGACGACGACCCGACCGGCTTGCCCAGCAAGGCGCCCAAGGCGGGCGGCGGCGGCACGTTCGCCAAGGACGCCGCCGACGAGTCGTCCATCCCGCTCGGGCCCGCCGGTGCGCTGATCGTGCTGGCGCTGGCCGCCGGCGTCGGCATAGCGGTCAAGCGCCGTAAGGCATAGACCATGGCCCGCCCAGGACGGGTGGTGCTCGCAGGTGCCGTGACGGGACTGCTGCTGGTCGCGTTCGGCAACAACCTCAGGACCGGCACCACCCCCGCAGAAGCCGTCGTGCCGGAGAGCATCGACATCCCGTCGATCGACGTCGAGGCCCCGCTGATGGAGCTCGACCTGCTGAAGAACGGCGAGATCGAGCTGCCGCCCTACGAGAAGCCGAAGATGGCCGGCTGGTTCACCGGCAGCGCGGTGCCCGGCGAGAAGGGCGCCTCGGTGATCATCGGCCACGTCGACACCAAGACGGCGCCCGCCGTGTTCTACAAGCTCAGGAACTTACGCAAGGGCGAGACCGTCAAGGTCGAACGCAGCGACGGCAAGACCGTGACCTTCACGGTGGACGGGATCGAGCAGGTGCACAAGGACGACTTCCCCGCCAAGCGCGTCTACGTCGAGGACGGGCTCAAGCTGGTCACCTGCGGCGGCAAGTTCGACTATGCCAGGGGCGAATACCTGGACAACATCATCGTGTACGCGTCCCGGGCCTGAAATGCGGTTGCGTCCCCCGGGACGATGAAGACATGAGCGTGCACACCATCCCGCCCGCGTCCGGCGCCCGCGTGCCGTGGCACGACGTGCACCCGCCGGTGCGCGCGGCGGTCGAACGATTCCTCGGCGGGCCCGTGGCGGCGGCGACGACGCAGCCCGGCGGCTTCTCGCCGGCGGCCGCCGTCCGGCTGCGCACCGAAGGCGGCAGGCGGGCGTTCGTCAAGGCCGTCGGCCCCGAGCCGAACGCCGACAGCGTCGGCATCTACCAGGCCGAGCTCGCCGTCGCCGCCGCCCTGCCCGCGTCCGTGCCCGCACCCCGCCTGCTGACGGGTTTCGAGCTGGACGGCTGGGTGACGCTGGTCTTCGAGGACGTCGAGGGCGCGCATCCCGAGCTGCCGTGGCGGCGTGACCAGCTCGACCGGGTGCTGGCCGCCCTCCACGAGATGTCGGCCGCGCTCACTCCCTCACCGATCGAGGTGCCGCGGATCGGCGAGACGTTCGGCTCGTCGTTCGACGGCTGGCGCAGGCTGCTCGACGAGGACACCACCGGCCTCGACCCGTGGGCGCTGCGCCACCTCGATGAGCTGGCCGAGCTGGAGTCGGGCTGGGCCGCGGCCGCGGCAGGAGACAGCCTGGTCCACGCCGACGTACGGGCCGACAACATCCTGCTCACCGACGATCGCGTCTACTTCGTCGACTGGCCGTGGGCCTGCCTGGGAGCGCCCTGGGTCGACCGGGTCTGCCTGTTGCCGTCGGTCGGCATGCAGGGCGGGCCGCCGCCGTACGAGCTGTGCACCGACCTCGATCCCGCCGTGACCGCGTTGGTCGCGGCCATGACCGGCTATCTCGTCCACCACGGCCGCCTGCCCGATCCGCCGGGCCTGCCCACGGTCAGGGCGTTCCAGCGGGCGCAGGGCGTGGTGGCGCTCGACTGGCTGCGGCGGCGTACGGGCTGGGCCTGACCGCCCCGCACCGGCTTGTCGCCGGCGTACCGGTTACGGCCGGGAGAGACCCTGACGGCGGGTACGCTAAACAGTCGTGCTGGTCCTGGCCTTTGATACCGCGACACCCGCCGTCACCGCCGCCCTCCACGACGGGGAGCGGGTGCTCGCCGAGTCGACGACGATCGACGCCCGGCGCCACGGCGAGCTGCTCGCCCCCACCATCGAGCGTGTCCTCGCCGAGTCGGGGGCGTCGCTGCGCGACGTCACGGCCGTCGTGGCGGGCAGCGGCCCCGGCCCCTACACCGGGTTGCGTGTCGGCCTGATGACCGCGCAGGGGCTGTCCACGACGCTGGGCGTGCCCTCCTACGGCGTGTGCACGCTCGACGGTGTCGCGTTCGGCAGCGGCCTATCCGAGCCGTTCCTGGTGGCCACCGACGCTCGGCGCAAAGAGGTGTTCTGGGGGCGTTATGCCGACATGCGCACCCGGGTCGAGGGACCGTTCGTCAACCGGCCCGCGGAGGTGCCGGTGGAGGGGCTGCCGGTCGTGGGGGCGGGTGCCGCGCTATATCCCGAAATTTTGGGAAACCGGAGCGATGTGTCCCCGTACCCCAGTGCGGGGGCGCTGGCCGCGCTCGCGGCCGAGCGGCTCGCGAAGGGCACCCCGCTCGATCCACCCCGCCCGATCTACCTGCGCAGGCCCGACGCCGTGGTGCCGGGCGCGCCGAAGAGGGTGACGGCGTGAAGCTCAGGGTGATGACCGAGGCCGACCTGCCGGCGGTCATGGCGATCGAGCAGGCCACGTTCCCGCTCGACGCGTGGAGCGAGGGCATGATGCGCGGCGAGCTGGCCGACATGCCGCGCTCGCGCCACTACGTGGTGGCCCTGGTCGACAGCGAGATCGTCGCCTACGCCGGGCTCGCCGCCGCGGCCGACCAGGCCGACGTCCAGACCATCGCCGTGCTGGAGAAACACCAGGGCACCGGCATCGGCAGCGCGATGCTCACCGAGCTGCTGGCCGAGGCCCGCCGCAGGGGAGCGCGGGAGATCTTCCTGGAAGTACGCGCCGACAACGCGCGCGCGCAGACGGTCTACCGGCATTTCGGGTTCGAGGAGATCGGCACCCGCCGCCGCTACTACGACGACGGCACCGACGCGATCATGATGAGAAGGAAGCTCGATGGCTGACGAACCGCTGGTCCTGGGGATCGAGACCTCCTGCGACGAGACCGGCATCGGCATCGTCAGGGGCCACACGCTGCTGGCCAACACCATCGCCTCCAGCATGGACGAGCACGCCAGGTTCGGCGGCGTGGTGCCCGAGGTCGCCTCGCGCGCCCATCTGGAGGCCATGACGCCGACCGTGGAGGCCGCCCTGGCCGAGGCAGGGCTGCGGTTCTCCGACATCGACGCCATCGCCGTGACCGCGGGCCCAGGGCTCGCCGGCGCGCTGCTGGTCGGAGTGGCCGCGGCCAAGTCCTACGCGCTCGGCCTCGGCGTGCCCCTCTACGGCGTCAACCACCTGGCCGCCCACGTCGCCGTCGACCAGCTGGAGCACGGGCCGCTGCCCAGGCCGTGCATCGCCATGCTGGTCTCGGGCGGCCACTCGTCGCTGCTGCTCGTGCCCGACGTCGCCGAAGACGTGATCTCGCTGGGCTCCACCGTGGACGACGCGGCAGGCGAGGCGTTCGACAAGGTGGCGCGGGTGCTGGGGCTGCCCTTCCCCGGCGGGCCCCACATCGACAGGGCCGCGCGCGAGGGCTCCGGCGAGGCGATCGCGTTCCCGCGTGGCAAGCTCGACGACGGCACGCTCGACTTCTCCTTCTCCGGGCTCAAAACGGCGGTGGCGCGCTGGGTCGAGGCCCGCGAGGCGTCAGGGGAGGCCGTGCACGTGCCCGACGTCGCCGCCTCGTTCCAGGAGGCCGTGGTCGACGTGCTGACCCGCAAGGCGCTCCAGGCGTGCAGGAAGTACGAAGTGCACGATCTGCTGATCGGCGGCGGTGTGGCGGCCAACTCCCGGCTGCGCGCGCTGGCGCAGGAGCGGTGCGAGGCGGCCGGCGTGCGCCTGCGGGTGCCGCGGCCCGGGTTGTGCACCGACAACGGCGCCATGGTCGCCGCCCTGGGCTCCGACCTGGTCGCGGCCGGCATCACCCCCTCGACCCTGGAGATCCCGGCCGACTCCTCGCTCCCGATCACGACGGTCCACGTGTAGGGCGCGGGCAGGCCGGCGCGTGCCCGCGCGAGCGGTCAGTCTTTCGCCCTGGTCGGGCGGAGCAGGGCCTCGGCCAGCGCCAGCATGGTCTCCTCCAGGGCCCCGAGACGCTTGTTGAGGTCTTCGGCGGCGGGCTGCACGATGCCGGTGACCGTCTCGGCCAGCTCGTCACGGTCGGGGCGTGTCCTGACCAGCTCGGTGAGCGCGGTGGCGGCGGTGGCCAGCCGCTCGGCCTGGTCGCCGGTCTGCGTGCGGATCAGCTCGCCGACCCGCTCGGGGATGGCCAGGGTGGCGGGCAGCTGCCCGACGCGCTGGTTGACCGACTCGATGCGGTCGTCGACGGACTCCAGGTGTTCGCTGGCCTGCTCGGCGCGGGTGGCCAGGCCGTTGACGTGGGTGTCGAGCACGTTGAAGCGGCTGTCGAGCCCTCCGAGGTGGCCGTCGATGGTGTCGAAGCGGCTGCTCAGGTGCTCTTCGGCCTCGCCGAGGCGCTCGTCGATGGCGTCCAGCTGGCCGTCGAGCCGGTTGAAGCGGCCCTCGGTGCGGGTGGTGCTCTCGCCCACGCGCTGCTCGGTGGCGGCCATGCGCTCGTCGAGCGCGGTGAAGCGGGAGTCGACGCGTACGTCGAGCGCGTCGAAGCGGTCGTCGTGGCGGCCCAGGTGGCCGTCGAGGACGCCCAGGCGCTTGTCGACCGCGCCGAGCTGGCCGTCCATCGACGTGAGGCGCTTGTCGACGCCGCCCACCCGGGTGTCGAGGCCGTCGATCCTGGTGTCGATGTCGGCCAGGCACTCGTCGGCGGACTCCAGCCGGCCGCCGAAGTCGGCGACCCTGGTGTCGAGGCCGGAGAGCGCGCTTTCTGCCCGGTCGAGCCGGGCGTCCACGCCGCCGAGCCGGGCGGTCAGGCGCTGCTCGCTCTCGCCGAGCTGGACGGCCAGGTGGCGGTCGGTCTCGTCGAGCCTGGCGGTGAGCCGCTGCTCGACGTCGGAGAGGCGGCCGGTGAGCTGGTCGTCGGCCTCCTTGAGCCGGATGGCGAGCCGCTCGTCGGCCTCGACGAGGCTCCTGGCCAGCCGCTGGTCGGTCTCGTCGAGCCGGGCGGTCAGGCGCCGGTCGGTGCCCTCCAGGCGCACGGTGAGCCGCTCGTCGGTCTCGTCGAGCCGGGTCGTGAGGTGCTGGCCCGCCTCGTCGAGCCGGGCGGTGAGGCGCTGGTCGGTCTCGTCGAGGCGGGCCGTCATGCGCTGCTCGGCGGCGTCGAGACGGGCCCGCACCTGCTCGGCCGAGTCGGCGACGCCCTCGGACAGGTCGCCGATCACGCCCTCGACGCGGTCGGTTCGGGTGGCCAGCTCGGCCATCGACCGGTCGAGCCTGGTGAAGCGGCCGGCGGCGGCCTCCATGCTGGAGTTGAGCGTGGTCAGCCTGGCGGCGAAGTCGGACATGCCCTTGGTGATGCCGTCGGCGGTGTCGAGCACCGCCTGCAGGCGGTTGAGCGCCTCGTCGACGCCCTCGCCGACGGTGCCGACGCCGGCCTGCAGGCCGGGCAGCTCGGCCACCGGGGCGACGCGGGCGTCCACGCCGCTCACCCGCTCGCCGACGGCGTCGACGTGGTCGCGGACCGCCTCCACGTGCTGCGCCAGGCCCTCGGCCCACATCGGCGGCTTGGCGGTGATGTCGTCCAGCCGTCCGTTGACCGCCTCAAGGGTGCCGCTCAGGCCGCCGAGCTCGCGCTCGCGCACCTCGCGCAGGAGCCACTCCATGCCTTCGAGCCGCTGGCGGATCTCGTCGAGCATGGCGCCCTGCGTGCGCTGCTCGTAGACGTGATCCTGGGAGGCGCGCTGCAGCAGGTCTCGCATTCTCTCTGAAATGGCCAGATGGCCGCCTGCCTGAAGAAGGGTGGTGTGGTTGGAATGATCCACCGAAAGCTCCTTCGCTCGCCGACGGTCTGCCGCGCAGCGGTGGGGTAGGTCCGGTTTGCAGATGAAAGAGCGAGAACACGGTTAACCGCAGTGGGGAGAACTCCCGCCCGCCCACCTTAGCCTTTTGATCAAGGTCCGTCAGCGGCGAATGGGAAGATCCATCGAAACCGAAGAATGCCCGGAATGCCAGCTCAGCGAGGGGATGGCGGATTGCAGATGATGACCGATGGTTTATCGAGAATGCGGGTCAGGATGATGACGGCCGCTCTGTCTCCGTTGAGCCGCAAATCGCTGCGCAGGCGTTCGATGTCGACGGCTGAGGCGCGCTTCTTGATAGTGACATTTCCGATTTTCCGCTCTCGGAGTGCGACGCGTAGTTTCTTCAGCGAGAACGGGAGTACGTCGTCTATCTCGTACCTCGCGGCCCACGGGGTGTCCACGGGGTCGTCGCCCGTGATGTACGCGATCATCGGGTCGAGCAGGCGGCCGCCGACCAGTTCGGCCACCTCGCCCACGAGGTGCGCGCGGATGGCGGCGCCGTCGGGCTCGTAGACGTACCGGCCGGCCGGGCCCACGGCGGCCAGGACGCCGGCGGCGGTGAGGGTGTGGCCGCCGGGCAGCAAGGTGGCCCGCCTGTCCGCATGCCGGCCCGCCCCCTGGCCGGTCCAGAGCGTCGCCTCCTTGACCTCGCCCTTGAAGGACACCCACTCGGCCTCGGCTCCTTCGGGGATGAACGTGTAGGGGATGCCGGGGGCGACCTTGAGGCAGGCCGTGCGGGCCCTGGAGACGAGGTCGAGCACTACGGGCCAGGGCGGCGAGTAGGCCATGGGGTCGAACGTGCGGCCCCTGCTCGTACGCCGTGCCGGGTCGGCGAAGAGCACGTCGTAACGCTCCGGCTCGACGCCGGCCGCGTCGGCCACGCGCACCGTCACCCGGCCGCCCAGCCCGAGCGCCTCGGCGTTGGCCCTGGCCACGGCGGCGGTCAGCGGGTCGGTGTCGACGGCCTCCACGGTGCAGCCCGCGCGTGCCAGCGCCACCAGGTCGCCGCCGATGCCGCAGCACGCGTCCACGACCCTGGGCTCGGGGACGCCGGCGGCGACCAGGCGGGCGGCGCGGTGCCCGGCGACCTCCGCCCGGGTGGCCTGCTCCAGGCCGTGCGGCGTGAAGTACATCAGCCGGGCGTCCTCGCCGAACTTGGCCGTGGCGCGCTCCCTGAGCCCCGCCTGGGTGAGCGCCGCCGAGGTGAGCGCCGCGTCGTACGTCCTGCGCAGCCTCGTGGCGGCGGCCACCGGGTCGGCGCCGGCGAGCTCGCCGGCCTCCGCGAGCGCCCGCCGCCCGCGCGGGGTCAGCAGCTCGTTGAAGGCGTCGAGGTCCACGTCACACGACGTTAGCGGCATCGGGGACGCACCCGGCACGCGCGGCGCGGGGCCGCGTCCGGACCGGTGGACCGCGTACCAGGACATGCCGGGCTGCCAGGACGGCGCGACACGCGCTCGCGGACTTCGCGGCCGGAGGATCTTTGCCAACCCCTGCATGACCGGCCATTACGCTGATAGAGCCTTCTTACCGGCACCCTGATCGCTCTCAGCAGACGCGTTCGTGTTGACTGTCAAGCCCCTCTTGCATATGTTTCCTGTTGGCACTCTCCCCTTGAGAGTGCCAACGTGCGACGAGGCAGGTCTGACACCCGCGACGGCAGGCCCAGCTGGTCGCCTCTTCTAGATCATTCAAATCTGAAGGGGAGGTCCGATCGTGACGACCGCCACCAAGGTTCCCGTTAAGCCGCTCGGCGACCGCATTGTGGTTCAGCCGCTTGAGGCCGAGCAGACCACCGCTTCCGGCCTGGTCATCCCAGACACCGCCAAGGAGAAGCCGCAGGAGGGCAAGGTCCTCGCGGTGGGCCCCGGCAACTGGGACGAGGACGGCGACAAGCGGATTCCGCTCGACGTCTCCGAGGGCGACATCGTCCTCTACAGCAAGTACGGCGGCACCGAGGTCAAGTACGGCGGCGAGGAGTACCTCGTGCTCTCCGCCCGCGACGTTCTCGCGATCATCGAGAAGTAAGCCGGTGCGTCGAGCCCCGGCCGCTCCAAGGGGCGACCGGGGCTTTCGACGCTAGGAGAGGACTTTCAGCTATGGCGAAGATCCTGGAGTTCGACGAGGACGCCCGCCGCGCGCTCGAGCGTGGCGTGAACGCCCTCGCGGACGCCGTGAAGGTGACCCTTGGCCCGCGTGGCCGCAACGTCGTCATCGACAAGAAGTTCGGTGCGCCGACGATCACGAACGACGGTGTGACCATCGCTCGTGAGATCGAGCTGGAGGAGCGCTACGAGAACCTCGGCGCCCAGCTCGCCAAGGAAGTTGCCACCAAGACCAACGACATCGCCGGTGACGGCACCACCACCGCGACCGTGCTGGCCCAGGCCATGGTCCGCGAGGGCCTGCGCAACGTGGCCGCCGGCGCCTCGCCGCTGTCGCTCAAGCGCGGCATCGACAAGGCCGCCAAGGCGATCAGCGACAAGCTGCTCGCCACCGCCCGGCCGGTCGAGGACAAGAAGGAGATCGCCAACGTTGCGACGATCTCCGCGCAGGACGCGCAGATCGGCGACCTGATCGCCGAGGCGTTCGACAAGGTGGGCAAGGACGGTGTGCTCACCGTCGAAGAGTCCAACGCCATGGGCATGGAGCTCGAGTTCACCGAGGGCATGCAGTTCGACAAGGGCTACCTGTCGGCCTACATGGTGACCGACCCCGAGCGGATGGAGTCCGTCCTCGAGGACGCCTACATCCTCCTCACCCAGGGCAAGATCGCCTCCATCGCGGACTTCCTGCCGCTGCTGGAGAAGATCGCCCAGACGAAGAAGCCGCTGCTCGTGGTCGCCGAGGACGTCGAGGGCGAGGCCCTGGCCGTCCTGGTGACCAACAAGATCCGCGGCACCTTCACCTCCGTGGCCGTCAAGGCCCCGGGCTTCGGCGACCGCCGCAAGGCGATGCTGCAGGACATGGCCATCCTCACCGGCGGCCAGGTCGTCAGCGAGGAGATCGGCCTCAAGCTGGAGCACGTCGGTCTCGAGGTGCTCGGCCAGGCCCGCCGCGTCGTGGTGACGAAGGACAACACCACCATCGTCGACGGCGCCGGTGACGCGCAGGCCATCGAGGACCGCGTCAAGGAGATCAAGATTGCCATCGAGCAGTCCGACTCCGACTGGGACCGCGAGAAGCTGCAGGAGCGCCTGGCCAAGCTCGCCGGCGGTGTGTGCGTGCTGCGTGTCGGCGCCGCCACCGAGGTCGAGCTGAAGGAGAAGAAGCACCGCCTCGAGGACGCGATCTCCGCGACGCGCGCCGCGATCGAGGAGGGCATCGTCTCCGGCGGCGGCACCGCGCTGATCCACGTCGCCAAGGGCCTCGACGACCTCGAGCTGTCCGGCGACGAGGCCACCGGCGTCGCCATCGTGCGCCGCGCGCTGGTCGAGCCGGCCCGCTGGATCGCCGAGAACGCCGGTCTCGAGGGTTACGTGGTGACCCACAAGATCGCCGAGCTGGAGGCCGGTCACGGCCTCAACGCCGCGACCGGCGAATACGGCGACCTGCTCGCGCAGGGCGTCATCGACCCGGTCAAGGTCACCCGGTCGGCGGTGCAGAACGCGGCTTCGATCGCGGGCATGCTGCTCACGACCGAGGTGCTCGTGGTGGACAAGCCCGAGGAGGAGGCCTCGGCCGATGGCCAGGGTCACGGTCACGGCCACGGCCACTGACCGCTTCTCCCGCTCCGCGTCACGGCCCGCATCCCTCAGGGGGTGCGGGCCTTCCGCGTTTCACGCCGCGGGCCGCGGGGTCGCGAGGCCGACGGAGTCCGCCGGGAGGGGTGCGGGGTGGCAGGGCCGTCGGAGGGACTTCGTGGTGCGCCGCGGGAGCGCTGGGGGTCCGACGGGACCGCCGGGAGGGGCGGTGGGTCCCGATGGGGCCCGCCGGGAGGGGTG
>NZ_SMKO01000127.1 GCF_004348685.1 Nonomuraea deserti
CCCCTGCCCACCCCACCGCTCGGCACGGGGACGACCCCCCACCCGCCACCTGAGGCCGCAACCGACGACCCGCCGCGTGACGCGGCGACGGCCCGCGCCGACGAGCCGCCGCACGACGCCGCCGCGGCCGGGGCCGGCGATCCGCTCGGCTACCCGGCGGTCAGGTTGTTCGCCGACAGGGCGGCGGCCGTACGGCCCGGGTTCGTGCTCACCCCGGGCACCATGGACGCGGTCCTGCGGATCTGCGCGGCGCTCGACGGCCTGCCCCTCGCCATCGAGCTGGCGGCGGCCAGGGTGCGTACGTTCTCCGTGGCGGAGATCGCCTCCAGACTGGCCGAGCACGGCAGGTTCCGGCTGCTCTCGCGCGGCGACCGGACGGCGGCGGCCCGCCACCAGACGTTGTACGCGGCCGTCGCGTGGAGCTGGAGCCTGCTCGACGCGGAGGAGCAGGCGCTGGCCAGGCGGTTCGCGGTGTTCGCAGGAGGCGCCGGTCTGGAGGCGGTCGAGCGGGTCTGCGGCGAGCCCGGCGCCGGGCGGCTGGCCGATCTGGTGGACAAGTCGCTGGTCGAGACCGACGGCGAGCGCTACCACATGCTGGAGACCATCCGCCTGTTCTGCCTGGAGCGGCTGGCGGAGGCGGGCGAGGAGGACCGGCTGCGGCACACCCACGCCGCCTGGTTCCTGGAGCTGGCCCGCCGCGCGGAGGAGCACCTCTGCCGGTCCGAGCAGCTCCACTGGCTGGCCCTGCTGTCGGCCGACAACGCGAACCTCCAGGCGGCGCTGCGCTGGAGTGTGACCCACGACAAGCCGGTGGCCTGGCGGCTGGTGGCGGCGCTGGCCATGTACTGGTGGCTGAGCGGGCGGCGCGGCCAGGCCACCGGGCACGCGGTCAGGCTCCTCGACTCCGCCGCCGGGGAGCCGCCCGCCGGGCTGGCGGAGGAGTACGTGCTGGCCGTCCTGCACGCCGTACCCGACGCAGGGTCGCCGCACTGGGATCGTGCACGCGCGATCGTCGGCTCGCTGGACGGGCCGATGCGTCACCGCTTCGGCGTGGCGCTCTGGGGCATGCTCACCGGCCCGCCGGAGAACGGGGTCACGGGGCGGCGGGTGCTGGACGCCGACCCGTGGAGCAGGGCGCTCAGCCGGCTCGGGACGACGTTGCTGGCGCTGCTCAACGGCTCCGTCGTCGAGGCCGAACGGGAACTCGAGTCGGTGCTTGCCGACTTCCGCGGGCTGGGCGAGCGCTGGGGGACGGCGCAGGCGCTCGACTGGCTCGCCGTGATCGCGGGCTGGCGCGGCGACTGGGCACGCGCCATGGAGCTGTGGAAGCAGGCGCTCGACCGGCTCGAAGAGCTCGGCGCGCTGGACGAGCTGGTGGACGTGCTGGGCAGGCGGGCGGACGCGCGCCTGCGGGCCGGGGACGCGGCGGGCGCGCGTGCCGACTACGACCGCGTGGGCGACCTCGATCGGCGGTTGGGCAGGCCGGAGCTGATGGCGTGGGTGCACCTGCGGCTGGGCAACCTGGCCCGGCTCGAAGGGGATCTCGACGAGGCCTCCCTGCGGCTCGGCGCCGCGCTGGCCGGCGTGGAGTTCCGCGGCTTCACGGCCGGCGCCACCCGGGCGCACGTACTCACCGCTCTCGGCCGTCTCGCCGAGGCCACCGGCGCCGTCTCCGAGGCGGCCCGCAGGCACGAGCAGGCGCTGGCCGCCGTGCTGGAGTCTCCTCTGTCCGCCGACCTCGCCGACGTCGCCGAAGGCCTCGCCGGCCTCGCGCTCGTCGGGCGTCGCCCCGGCCCGGACGAGCGGACGCCCGGCGCGGAGCGGGCGGCGGAGTTGCTGGGGATGGCGGTGGCGCTGCGGGGTACGACCGTCGCCGGCGAGCGCGACGTCGCCAGGATCGCCGCGGCGGCCACGGAGCTCCTCGGCCCCGAGGCGTTCGCGGCGGCGTTCTCCAGGGGCGCGTCCACGAGCGGGGAGAAGGCGCGGGAGGCGCTGCGCGCGGCCACCTCCTGACCGGCGCGAGGTGGCGAACGCTCGCGCCTGCCGCCCCGGTGGCGCTGCGCGGCCACCTCCTGACGGGTTCGCGCCGCCATGTCAGCGGGTGGTCGCCGGGTTGTCAGCGGCGGGCGCGAGGCTGCCGGGCATGCAGAACACCAGCGTCCTCATCTCCGGGGCGAGCGTCGGCGGGCCCGCACTCGCCCACTGGCTCGCCCGCTACGGCTTCGCCGTCACCGTTGTCGAGAAGGCCCCCGCGCTGCGCCTCGGCGGCCAGGCCGTCGACTTCAAGGGCGAGGCCCAGCTCACCGTGCTGGCCCGCATGGGCATCCTGGACGACGTGCGCCGGCTCCAGACAGGCGGCACCGACCAGCAGATCGTCGACGCGAACGGCAGGACGCTCGCGGTCATGCCCGGCACGTTCAGCGGCGGCGACGTCGAGATCACCCGCGGCGACCTGTCCAAGCTCCTGTACGACAGGACGTCCGCCGACTGCGAGTACGTCTTCGGCGACTCGATCACCTCGCTCACCGAGACCTCCACCGGCGTGCACGTCACCTTCGAGCGGGCCGCGCCCCGCACGTTCGGCCTGGTGGTGGGCGCTGACGGGATCCATTCCAACGTGCGCCGCCTGGCGTTCGGCCCCGAGTCCCGCCACGTCAGGCACCTCGGCCACTACTACGCCCTGGTCGGTGTCGAGGGTGGCTTCGGCGCGCGGGCGACGATGTACAACGAGCCGGGCAGGATGGTCGCGGTGGGCGGGTCGTCGGCGCCCGCGTTCTTCGTCTTCGCCTCCGAGCCGCTCGACTACGACCGCTACGACCTCCAGCAGCAGAAGGACATCCTGGCCCGCGTCTACGCCGGCATGGGCTGGCGGACCGCGGCCGTCATGGAGCGGGTGCGCACGTCGGACGACGTCTATCTCGACGCGGTCGCCCAGGTCAGGATCGACCGTTACCGTGCTGGGCGGGTGGCGCTGCTCGGTGACGCGGCGTACGGCAACACCCTGGGCGGCTTCGGCAGCGGCCTGGCCATGGTGGGCGCGTATGTGCTCGCGGGCGAGCTGGCCGCGGCCGGGGGCGACCACCGCGTGGCCTTCGCCCGGTACGAGGAGCAGCTGCGCGGATATGCCAGGGTGGCCAGGAACGCCAACGCGGGCCATTTCCTGGCCCCTGCCACCCGGACGCGCATCCGGCTGCGCAACCTGACGTTCAGGTCGGGCATCCTGCTGGGGATGATGCTGAAGCTGACCGACAAGTTCGCCACGAACATCGACCTCAAGGACTATGCGGGGGCGAGCCCGCGCTGACCCGCCCGGCCCCGCCGTCGATGCGCAGCTGCGGCTTGCCGTCGAGCAGCGGGATCGCTGCGTCGTCGGCGTCGATGTGCCAGTCCTGCACCGGCACCAGGCCGGGCCCGATCAGGTCGAACCCGTCGAACAACGTCAGCACCTCGTCGTGGCTGCGGAACCTGCCCTGCGCGGGCGAGCCGGCCGTCGCCATCGTGAGCTGGGCGATCGCCTCGGGGGCGCTCTCCGCCATGGCGTGGGAGAGCACGAGGTGGCTGCCCGGCACCATACGTTTCCTGAAGGCGGCCACGATGCCGGCCGGGTCTTCCTCGTCCATGACGAAATGCAGCACGCCGACCATCAGCACGCACACCGGCTGGTCGAAGTCGATCAGCCCGGTGACGTAGGGGTCGGCCAGGATCTCTTCGGGGCGGCGCAGGTCGGCCTGGATGCCCTCGACGCCGGGCGAGTCGGCGAGCAGCACCTGGGCGTGCATCCGCACCACGGGGTCGTAGTCGACGTAGATCACCCGGCAGGAGGGGTGCACCTCGCGGGCGACCTCGTGGATGCTGGGCGAGGTGGGGATGCCGGTGCCGAGGTCGATGAACTGCCGGATGCCCTGCCCTGCCAGGTGGCGCACCGCCTCCACCTGGAAGCGGCGGTTGGCCCTGGCCACGAGACGGGAGTCGGGCGCGACCGCGAGGAGCTTCTCCGCCACTGCCCGGTCGATCGCGAGGTGATCCTTGCCACCGAGCAGATAGTCGTACACCCGGGCGGAACTCGGAACATTCGGATCCACACCGGGCGGAACACGTTCTAGCTCGGTCACTCGGGGCCTTCCTCCCTGCCTCGTAGGACTTGGTCGTCATACTACGCGGGCACTCCGTTGTAGCAGAGGACGTCGTACCAAACCCGGCAAGAAAGCTGGGGCAGAACATGTTCTCGCCGCGGCCCGTCAGGGCCCGCGGCGTGGGCTCCCGGCCTGCTCCGATCGGGTCCGCGAGGCTCCTTCGCGAACCGCTGACGCACCGTCCTTCCCTGGTGGATCCGGAAATACAACCGCATGACCGATGCGCTCACGGCACAAGCCTGTGCATGCTGGTGGTGACGGATCCGGCGTGAGGCCTGTTCCGCACCTGAGAGGAGCCACAAGGGTATGGAGAACGCGGCAGGCCGCCCGACCGTGATCTTGGACAATGGCGTCGTCGGCAGGGTCATGCTGGCTCACCGGTCGCGGCGCGACCTGGTGATCGTGCTCGGCATGGACGGCACCCTGCTCAGCTGCCAGCTCGACGACATCGCCTGCGTCGTCGGCGGCAAGCCGCTCTGCCGTGACGGCTGACCGCTCGACGGTCAACCACGGGCGACGATGTCGCCGATCAGCCCGACCGCCGCGAAGTCGGCGGTGAGCCGGTTCTTCGTCAGCGCGAAGGCGGTGCCGGTCGCCGTGTCGGCGTACGCCGCGCTGCCGCCCGCCCCTGGCACCCCGAAAACCGTCGGCTGCTCCTCCGCCGTCGAGGTGGGACCGCCGATGCCGTAACCCAGACCCCAGGTCGACGGCATGCCGAATACCTCGTCGACGCCGCTCGACACGACGGCTGTCGCCTCCCGGAGCCGCTCCTGCGTGATCAGCCGGACCCCGTCCACCTCTCCGAGCAGCGCCGCGTACATGCGGGCGATGGCCCTGGCCGAGGTCTTGCCGCCCGCCGGGATGTCGGCCGACAGATAGTCGGGCCGGTTGCCCAGCTCGGCCCCCGGCATCAGCTCCATCGGCCCGGCCTTGAACATCGGCAGGTCCGCCGGCATCTCCCCGAACGCCGACATGTCCATCGGCGCGTCCTCCAGCCGGGCCAGCCGGGCGTGCTCCTTCTCCGGCATCCCGAAATAGAGCTCGCCGGCCACGCCCAGCGGCTCCGCCACGTCCTCCTGCAACACCTGCGAGATGGGCTTGCCGGTGGTCCGCCGGACGATCTCTCCCACCAGGTAGCCGAACGTGTAGGCGTGGTAACCGACCTTGGTGCCCGGTTCCCACCACAACTCGGCGTCCTCCAGCGCGGCCACCATCGTGCCCCAGTCGCAGGCGTCCTCGGGCGTGGTGTCGAGCGGCACGCCGGGCACTCCGGCGGTGTGCGAGAGCACGTGGCGTACGGTCACGCCCTCCTTGCCGTGCCGTGCGAACTCCGGCCACAGCTCGGCCACAGGCGTCTCGTAGCCGAACAGGCCCCGCTCGACCAGCAGGTGCGCGATGGTGGCGGTGGCGCCCTTGCCGATCGAGTAGTTGTAGAAGGGCGTGTCGGGGGTGACACGCCGCCCGGTCTCCGGGTCGGCCACGCCGGCGACCACGTCCACGATCTGCACGCCGTCCCGATAGACGGCCACCTGGAGCCCGCGCTCCTCGCCGGACTCGACGAGCCTGTCGGCCGCCTGCTGCACCTGCTTCTGAAGGTCGCTCATCGTCAACTCCTTGGGCGGGGTGGGAACTAGACGGTACAGTACTGACAACAGTACGGAACTGTCTAGTACTCTCTTTTCGTCGAGCAGAGAGGGCGGTCATGGCAGCGGAAGAGGACGGCCGTACGGCACGCAAGCGCAGGCAGATCCTGGAGGCGGCGCGGCCCGTGTTCCTGCGCAACGGCTATGTGGGCACGAGCATGGACGAGGTGGCCGCACTGGCCGCGGTGTCGAAGCAGACCGTCTACAAACACTTCACCGACAAGGAGCAACTGTTCGCCAGCATCGTCCTCGACACCACCGGTCAGGTCGAAGAGCTGGCCAAGATGGTCACGACGGCCCTCGACGACACCGCCGACCTGCGCGGGGGCCTGGGCGAGCTGGCCAGGCGGTTCCTGGGCGCCCTCATGCGTCCCGACCTGCTGCGGCTGCGGCGGCTCGTGATCGCCGAGGCCGAGCGTTTCCCCGACCTCGGCCGCACCTGGTACGAGCAGGGCTTCCAGCGCTCGCTCAACACCCTGGCCGGCTCCTTCGGGCGGCTGGCGGAGCGCGGCCTGCTCCGCCTCGACGACCCCCAACTGGCCGCCGAGCACTTCGTCGGGCTGCTGCTGTGGATCCCGCTGAACAAGGTGATGTTCTGGGGCGGCCACGACCACTACACGGAGGCCGATCTCCAGCAGCTGTCAGAGGCGGCCGTCGCGGCGTTCCTGCACGGCTACGGCCCTGCTAGCGCAGATACTGCCTGAGCCCGGCCGCCAGCGAGGTGGCGATGCGCTCGCGGAAGGCCGGCTTGGACATCCTGGCGGCGTCGCGGCTGTTGCGCATGTTGCCGCACTCGATGAACACCGCCGGCCGCTTCGACAGGTTGAGCCCGCCGAGGTCGGTGCGGGTCTGCAAGCCGTCGCGCCCGACATAGGTGGCGTACGGCATGCGCGTGCCCACCCGGTACGCCTTGCGGATCGCCAGCCCCAGCCGCCGGGACGGCCTGACGATCGCGTCGTTGTGCCCGGCGACCGGCCCCGGCATGATCACGTGGAAGCCGTGCCCGCTCTCGGCCGCGCCGTCACCGTGGATGGACACCACCGCGTCCGCCCTGGCCTCGTTGCCGATGGCGGCCCGTTCGGTGATGCAGGGGCCGACACCCGTGTCGTTCGGCCTGGTGAGCACGACCCTGGCCCCCATCTCCTCCAGCAGGGGCTTGAGCCGGTTGGCGACGTCCCAGGTGAAGGCGTGCTCGGGGTAGCCGGAGCGGGTCCGGGTGCCGATCGTGTTGCAGGGTTTGCGGCCGGTGATGACGTCGACCAGGCGGTCGATCTCCTCGCGGTGCGCGGCGTTGCCGCCGTTGTGGCCGGGGTCGATCACCACGACCTTCCCGGCCAGCGGCCCTCCACGACCGGTGGGCGACGATTCCGCCGACGGCCCTGCCGACGACTCTGCCGGCGCCTTCGCCTCGCGCACGGCGGGTACGGCCCCGGCGCACGCGACCGACAGTGCGGCCAGCGTGGCCAGCACCGCGGATCCCGAAAGAAAGGCACCCATGCGACCGACCGTACCCGGCGTCGGACATCAAGCCCAATACCGGCTATGACCTGGGAATTCGTGTCGTCTTCCCACGCGGGCGAACTGCGGTCTACCCTCGGGAGGGGCGCGGGGCCGCCCAGGACACCGCACGCGACGAGAGGAGCCTGGGCCATGGGAAAGGCGTTCACGATGAGACCGGTCGTCCGCCACGCGGGCGCCGACGACGCCGGGCAGGTCGCGGAGCTCATCGCGACCGCGTTCGCCGAGCTCAGGGTCGTGAGATATCTGGTGCCGGAACGCCGGGAGCGGCACAGGGTCATCGCCGCCCACTACCGCATCCTCGTCGACCACGCGATCGAGCACGGCCAGGTGCACCTCATCGACGACGGCCCCGCGGCGGCGGTCTGGTTCCCGCACGTCTCGCCGCCGTCCCCGCCAGCCGGGTACGACCGCCTCCTGGCCGAGGCGACAGGCGAGTGGGCCGATCGGTTCCGGGTGCTCGACGGGCTGTTCGCCGAGCACCATCCGGCGGAGCCGTGCGACTATCTGGCCTTCCTCGCGGTCCACCCCGACTGCCAGGGGCAGGGGCTCGGCACCGCGCTGCTCCGGTACCAGCACGCCCGGCTGGACGGCGCGCCCGCGTACCTGGAGGCCAACGACCCGCGCAACCGCGACCTGTACGCCAAGAACGGCTATCAGGGGCGCGGCACGTTCGCGCTGCCGGACGGCACGGTGTTCTGGCCGATGTGGCGGCCCGCCGCCCCCTAGCCCTGGGGGTGCTGATGGTCGCGCCGTCGGTTCGCGCGTCGCACGGCGAAGTACACCACCCCACCCACCAGGAAGACGAAAAGGAGCAGGATCAGGAAAAACGCACCGATCATGAGGATTTCCGGAACGCCGAGGTTCATGGCCCGACTCTCTCCCCTGCGCATTGACATTCGATTGCATAATCATCGGAGCCCTCCAGGCGCGGCGCGAGGCCCCGCCGGGGTGCGGCGAGGCCTCGCGTCAGGTACGGCTACAGCCCGGTCAGCTTCAGCTTGACCGTGTACGAGTACGCCGTCTCGTCCGTCCCGGAGACGATGTCCGTGTCGAGGCGCGTTCGGGGAGGCACGGAGATCGTTCGCCGAAGGCCGGGCCAGGACGCTCGATCCCAGGATCGCGGAGCACTGCGCGGGCATGCTCGCGGAGGCCGCACTGTGGCGGGGGGACTTCGCGGAGGCGGCGGAGTTGTTCGCCATGACGGAGGAGCTGGCCGTCAAGCGTGTGGGCGGGGACGACATCGGCCGCCACTGGTGCTTGACGGGCCAGGCGGAGGCGCTGCTGCGGATGGACGGGGTGGCGGCGGAGCGGATCGGCGAGGTGCTGGCGGGTGCCCGCGCGTCGGCCGACCGGCACCGTACGCACGAGAGGGAGCTGGGACTCCGTGACGGGCCGGTCAGGCAGGCGGTCCAGGAGATGCGCCTCCTCACCGTCTCGGCCCGCCTCGCCCTCCGCCACCCCGCGGAAGGGCGGCCGCAGGGCGCCCGAACCGCGGAAGGACCGCCGCACAGCCCTCGATCCGGGGATGCGCAACCGCAGAGCCTGCCGGCCGTGGACGGGCCTTCGCCCAGCACTCGATCCGGGGAAGCGCAACCGCAGAGCCCCGAAGCCGTGGCAGGGGGCGCGCTGGTCGAGGCGTTGCGGCTGGCGGAGGGGTTACCGGCCGCGCAGCCCGGCATGTTCGAGTGCTGGGCGGGGCTCGCCGAGGTGCTGTGGGAGCTCGCGCCGTGGCCGGATCGTACGGCCGTGCGCCGGCTCCACACCCACCTGGCCGGTTACCTGTCCCGCACGCCCGGCGCGGCGGCCAGGATCGGCTGGGCCCGAGCGCTCGTGCTGGCCGCAGCCGGCAGGGAGCGCGCGGCCAGGAAGGCGGCGATCGAGGCCAGGTCGGCCGCCGAGCGCCTGGCGGTGCCCTACGACTGCCGGCGCGCGATGGAGCTGGCCCGGCGCCTCGCCCCCACACGCCGCTGACGGGACACGCGTTCTCCCTTCACGTCCGCACGACCGGCTGTTCACGATCCATGAGTCGGAGCCGGTGAGGCGGCCGGAGGGTGCCCGGGATCCGGGGTGCCGCCGCCGGTGGAGGCGCGGGAGGTGCGGCGGCTGGACGGGACGATGAGCGCGGCGGCCACGGCTGCGAGGGAGACGCCGGCGAGCACGAGGAAGCCGGAGGTGTAGCCCGACTCGTGCGGCAGGCCGGACGGTTGCGGGGTCGCGGTGATGATGCTGCCCACGACGGCCACCCCGATCGCGCCGCCGATGGTGCGGATGTTGGCGTTCATGCCGCCGGCCACGCCGGTCCGATCCGCGGGGACGCTGGTGACGATCACGTTGGTCATGGACGACATCGCCAGGCCGAGGCCCGCGCCGAAGACCGCGGCCATGAGGGCGACCTGCCAGGACGCGTCGTGGGCGACGGTGAACGCGGCGAGGGCGAGCACGCTGAGGGCCGATCCGGTGGCCAGTTGGGTCTTGGAGCTGAAGAACGGTTCGATGCGGCCGCTGGTCAGCCCTGCCGCGAACATGGTGGCGAGCATGGGGAGCAGCAGCAGGCCTGCCTGGGTGACGTCGGCGCCGAAGCCGTAGCCCGCGCTGCCAGGGGTCTGGACGAACTGTGGCAGGAAGGCGAACAACGCGAATTGCCCGGCTCCGAACAGCAGGGCGACCAGGTTCGTGGTCCAGACGGCGGGCAGGCGCATCATGCGCATGTCGATGAGCGGATGCGGCGAGCGTAGTTCGGTGGCGATCCACGCGGCCGTCGCGGCGATCGCCGTGATGAGCAGGCCAAGGATCGCCGGTGAGGTCCAGCCCCACTCGGGGCCCTTGCTGATGGCCAGCAGCAGGCTGACCAGCCAGGCCGACAGCAGGAGGGCGGCCGGCCGGTTGAAGTGTGTCGCCTGGCGGGGCGGGGAGTCGGGGATGAGCAGGTGCGTCGCCAGTGCCGCCCCGCCCCCGATGATCATCGGGATCCAGAACAGCCAGGTGTGGCCGAGGGTTTCGACGATCGGTCCGGCGAGCACGATGCCGAGCCCGCCGCCGGCGGCGATGACGGCGGAGATGCCACCGACGCCGGCGGCGACGCGCTCGGGCGGGTATTCGTCGCGGATGATCCCGTAGGACAGCGGGAAGACCGCGCCGGCGACGCCCTGGAGGGCGCGGGCGGCGATCAGCACGGTGATGTCGGGCGCGAGGGCGGCCAGCAGCGAACCGGCGACCAGGGCCAGCAGAACCGCGACCAGGGCCCGCTTCTTACCGGCGGTGTCGCCCACCCGGCCCAGGATCGGGGTGAAGACCGCGGCGGACAGCAGGTTGGCCGTCATCACCCAGGTGACGGTGTTCTGCGTGGTTCGCAGCTCGGCCTGGATGGTCGCGAGCACCGGGGTGATGAGTGACTGGAGCATGGCGAAGGTGGCACAGCCTGCGGCCAGGACCAGGAAGGTGCTGCGGAGGGTCGTCGATCTCATCGGGGCCCCTTTGAGGTCAGGCGCCGCGGGAGACGGCGTGGGCCGCCCCCCGTCCGCGCTTGCTCACGCGGGCCTGGAGCCGTCGTCGTGGACTCCGCTGCCTTCGTAGGAGCCGAGGTCTTCGACCAGGTCGCGCAGCTCGGGGTGGTCGCTGAACCGGTCGGTGTGCACCTGGGCGATCTTGGCGCCGATGTCGGGGTCGGGGTCGTCGGTGAGGTCCGCGGAGACCATGTTGGCCACCAACGGCAGGCCGAGCGCGTCGATCTGGCGGTGCAGCGGGTCGTACATGTAAGTGCGGTAGGCGTCGATGTCCTTGAGCGCGTACAGGGCGCCGTAGTCGAACTCACCGCCGAAGTCGCGCCCGACCAGGTAGAACTCGACGGCGTCGCGCTTTTCACCGAGCTCGCGCATCAGATCGAGCGCGTGCTGCACCTGATCGGCGGGGGCATCGGGCTTCAAGGCCATGCGGACCTGGTGGTAGATCACGGCGTTCTCCTTCTTGCGAACCTTGATGCAACCGGCTGTTGCATTTGTGACGATAGACCGTCGACTCCACTTAGTGCAACCTTTTGGTGCATTAACCTACTCCTTAACGCACCTGAAAGTTGTATCTATCGTCGTCAGCGTCCTAACCTGACCCCCATGGCAGGAGATCCGCTCGAAGACGTCCAGCAACTGCACGCCGACGCGGCGACCGTCCGGCCCGGCGGCAGGACGGCACGCGTCGGCGAAGCGGTCATCGACGCCACCCTGGCCGAGCTGGCCGAGGTCGGCTACGGTGCGCTACGCATCGACGCGGTGGCCGAACGCGCGGGCGTCAACAAGACCACGATCTACCGCCGCTGGGGCAACAAAGTCGGCCTCGTATCCACCGCCCTCATCGAACGCCGCGGCGAGCTCCTTCCCCCGGCCGACACCGGTACCCTGCGCGGCGACCTCCTCGAACTGCTCAAGGAGATCCGGCTCGGCCTGCAGACCCCCTGGATCGCCGCGCTCCTGCGCGAAACCGGACCACGCACCGCCGAGAACTCCGACCTGTACAAACTCCTCGACGCCTTCTGGCCGGCACGTTTCCGGGCGTCGGGTGCGGTTCTCGTACGCGCCGTCGAACGCGGCGAGCTGCCGCCCGGCACCGATCCCGACTTCCTGCTCGAAATGATCTCCGGACCGCTCTACTTCCGCCTGCTCATGCTCGGCCGCCCACTCGACGACGCGTTCCTCGAGCAGACAGCCGACTTCGTCCTCAACGGTGCGCACGCCCGACCGCCGACCGCCGACCAATAGGCTCCTCACCGACCTGCACAGGGTCACGGCCGCGGATTCTGACTGGTCGAAACGCCGGCTCGCCAGGTCGTCCGGATGGAACAGCGGCTCGTCACCGGGTGACGACCCTGCCGCGACGTTGCCCGAGCCGAACAGGAAGTCCGGTCTCAGGGCGAGCCCATGCGCAGGCAGCCGCGCGAGGAGGCGTTCGGGGACGGGGTGGCTGAAAGTTTCATGCTCTTCCGGGGGTGATGGTGCCGGGCGTCGCCGGGGCGTTGACGGGGTGGCGGACGGGAAAGCACTATCGGGGCGCGCGCCATTTTGGGAGCGCTCCCAACCTCCATCGAAGGACCTCCATGACCCGATGCCGGGCCGCCTTACTGGCCCTCCTCACCATGGTCGCCCTGTCCCCGGCCACGTACCCAGGCACGGCGGCGCACGCCGACGAGGGACCCGAGCAGATCGTGAACGGCACCTTCGACGCCGGCACCGCTCCCTGGTGGGGCACCGCCAACCTCACCCTCGCCGTGGACGAGGGCCGGCTGTGCGCCGACATCCCCGGCGGCACCGCCAACCCGTGGGACGTCATCATCGGCCAGGACGGCATCCCGCTGGTGGCGGGCGAGACGTACGCGTACCGCTTCGCCGCCTCCGCGACCCCCGCCAAGGTCGGCCGCGCGCTGATCCAGCTCCCGGTGGACCCGTGGACGCAGTATCTGTCGGCCGCACCCGAGCTGAGCGTCCCGGGCGACGACCACTCCTATACGTTCACCGCACCCGTGTCGCTGCCGAACGCCCAGGTCGTCTTCCAACTGGGCGGCAGCGCCGAGCCATGGAGGTTCTGCATGGACGACGTCTCGCTCAAGGGCGGGGCCGAGCCGGAGGAGTACGAGCCGGACACCGGACCGCGCGTGCGCGTGAACATGGTCGGCTACCTCCCGGCGGGCCCCAAGAAGGCCACCGTGGTCACCACCGGGACCACGGCACTGGAGTGGGAGCTCAGGAACGCCGAGAAGGAGACCGTCGCCAGGGGCACGACCACGCCGAGAGGCGTGGACGCCAGCTCCGGGGAGAACGTGCACACCCTCGACTTCAGCTCCTACCGCAAGCCGGGCAAGGGCTACACGGTGACGGCGGACGGCGAGACCAGCCGGCCCTTCGACATCGCCGCCGACCTCTATGACGAGCTGCCGGTCGACGCGCTGAAGTTCTACTACACGCAGCGCAGCGGCATCGAGATCCTCGACGCTCTCAGGCCCGGCTACGGCAGGCCGGCCGGCCACGCCGGAGTCGCGCCGAACCAGGGCGACGTCGAGGTGCCGTGCCAGCCGGGCGTCTGCGACTACACGCTGAACGTCAAGGGCGGCTGGTACGACGCAGGCGACCACGGCAAGTACGTCGTCAACGGCGGCATCTCGGTTCACCAGCTCATGTCCGCGTACGAACGGAACAAGGCGGCCTTCGAGGACGGGCAGCTCGCCATCCCGGAGAGCGGCAACGGCGTCCCCGACGTGCTGGACGAGGCCCGCTGGGAGCAGGAGTTCCTGCTGAGCATGCAGGTGCCGGACGGCGAGCCGGACGCGGGAATGGCCCACCACAAGATCCACGACCGGAACTGGACCGGGCTGCCGCTGCTGCCGCACCTGGACCCGCAACCGCGCGAGCTGCACCCGCCGTCCACCGCCGCCACCCTCAACCTGGCCGCGACGGCGGCGCAGGCGGCGCGGCTGTTCGCGCCGTACGACGCCGCGTTCGCCGCCAGGAACCTGGAGGCGGCCCGCAAGGCGTGGGCGGCCGCGAAGGCCGACCCGGACCGGTACGCCGACCCGGCCGACGGCGTCGGCGGCGGCGCCTACAACGACGCCGACGTGAGCGACGAGTTCTACTGGGCGGCGGCGGAGCTGTTCATCACGACGGGCGAGCGGGAGTTCGAGGAGTTCGTGCTGGGTTCGCCGCACCACACCGGCGACGTCTGGCGCGATCGCGGGTTCGACTGGGGCAACACGGCGCAGCTGGGCCGCCTGGAGCTGGCGACCGTGCCGAACGCCATCTCCGACCGTGGCCGGGTGCGCAGGTCGGTGATCGAGGGGGCGGACAAGTATGTGGCGGTGCAGAAGGCGCACCCGTACGGGCTGCCGTACAACCCGCCGGACTTCGACTGGGGCTCCAACAACCTGGTGCTGAACAACCTGGTCGTCGTGGCCACGGCGTACGACCTGACCGGGCGGGAGAAGTACCGGGCGGCCGTGCGCGAGGGCATGGACTACATCCTGGGCCGTAACGCGCTCAACCAGTCGTACGTGACCGGCTACGGCGAGGTGGCCTCGAAGAACCAGCACAGCCGCTGGTACGCCCGCCAGCTCGACCCCGGCCTGCCCAACCCGCCGCGCGGCACGCTGGCCGGCGGCCCCAACTCCGCCATCCAGGACCCGATCGCGCAACGCCTGCTGCAGGGCTGCAAGCCGCAGTTCTGCTACATCGACGACATCGAGTCGTGGGCCACGAATGAGCTGACCATCAACTGGAACGCCCCGCTGGCCTGGGTGTCGGCGTTCCTGGCGGACGGCGGCGGGCGTTCCGACTGCCGGGTGCGTTACTCGGGGCACGGCTCGTGGCCCGGCGGGTTCATCGCCCAGGTGGTGATCGAGAACACCGGCAGGCAGAGCGTGGACGGCTGGAGCCTGCGCTGGTCGTGGCTCGGCGGGCAGCGCGTCAATGAGGGCTGGGGCGTGAAGCTGGCGCAGTCGGGCTCGGTGGTGACGGCCACAGGGCTGGGCTGGAACGACCGGATCAAGCCGGGCAGGTCGGTGACGTTCGGGTTCGCCGGCACCGGCGGCGCGGGCCCGGATCCGGCTCCCGAGGTGTTCCACCTGAACGGCGAGCGCTGCGCTTGACGGGGCGGGGGCCGTTGCACACGCTCCGTTGAACGGAATACTGTCGCCCCATGCCGAGGGGAACTTCTGAAGTCAGCGAGCCGATGTACTTCGTGCTCACCGCCCTGCGCGCGGGCCCGCTGCACGGACACGCGATCAGCAAGTCGATCAAGGAGCTGTCCGCGGGCAGGGTGCAGCCGTCGGTCGGCACCCTCTACGGCATCCTGGAACGGCTCAACGAGCGCGGAGTGATCATCGTCGACCGGGAGGAGACGGTCAACGGCCGCAACCGCCGCTACTTCAGGATCACCGATGAGGGCCAGGCGCTCGTGGAGGCCGAGGCCAGGCGGATGCAGGAGGCCGCCTCCCTCGTCCTGCGGCCGTCCAGCACATGACCGCCGTCCCGCAGGGCGGCACGCTGGAGCGCCGCTACCGCGCGCTGCTGCGGGCCTACCCGCGCGCCTACCGCACGGCCCATGGTGACGAGTTGCTCGACGTGCTGCTGGAGTCCGCGGATCCCGGTAGGACCGTACCCGTGCCGAGGGAGGCGTGGGGGTTGCTGGCGGGCGGCGTGCGCAGCCGCATCGTTCACCTGGCGACGGGCAACCCCTGGAAGGACGGCCTGCACCTGGGCGTGACGGCCCTGGCGGCGGCTCAGGTGGCGGCGCTGCTGCCGTACGCGGGGGCGCTGCCGCTGTGGACGGCGGCGTCGGCACTCGCCCTGGTCGCCGTCCTGCGCGGGTGGATGTGGGCGGCGATCCCGCTCACGCTGGTCGTCGGCATGAAGGCGGTCGCGATCGCGGGCGGCCAACAGATCTTCGACCTCACGATGCTGCCCGTCTACCCGTCGCACCTCGGCGATCGGGCGTTGTTCGCCGACAGCGACCCGTACGTGGTGGCGGGTGGCTACGCGGTCGCGCTGGCCGGTCTGGGGGTGCTGGCGGCGCGCGGGCGGCCGCTGCGGGTCAGGTCGTGGTGGTGGTGCGCGGCGGTCGTGGCGGCCGCGTGGTCGGGGCCGCAGTGGATGGCGGAGGAGAGCACGTTCCCCCTCTCCCTGAGCAGGATGGCCGTGGAGGCGGCGGCGTTCGTGCTGGCGACGGCGGGCGGCTACCTGGCGCGCGACTACCGGTGGGCGCTGGGGGCCGGGATCTATCTGGCGGTGGCGTCGGGTGACCTGGCCGCTCATTCCGCGGAGCTGACCAGGCAGCACCTGGCCTATTGGGCCGTGCTCGCGGTGCTGGCGCTCGGGGCCGCCGGCGCGCCCTTCCGGCAGCGGCGGCATTGCCTGCATTGACAATACTTCATTGAACGAAGTATGGTCTCCGGCATGCCGTACCGACATTGCGTGCGCACGATCCTGCCGATGGCCGCCCTGGCCGTGCTATGCGGCTGCGGGAGCACCACGGGGACCGCCGCGCCCTCGCCCAGCGCGACGAGCGACAAAAAGCACCGGCTCGAAGCGGCCAAGGCCGACTGCATGAAGCAGAAGGGCTTCAAGTACGTCCCGTTCGTGTCGCGCAGCCAGAAGCCGGACACCGAAGAGGACCGCAAGCGCGCCGCAGGCGACTACCAAGCGCTGCGGAAATATCGCGAAAAATACGGGTTCGGGGTGTTCGCCATGTACGTCTACCCCAAGGAGCTCGGGCACCTAGCGGTCAAACCCGACAACCCTGAGATCAACCCCAACTGGGAGATCCAGTCCTCGCTCTCCAAGGCACAAATGGGCGCCTACCAAAAGGCGCGGGACACCTGCATGGTCACAGCGGCCAGTCAGGTGCTCGGCCTGGAGCTGAAGTCGGGCGTCGACTACTACGCCGAGCAGAACAAGATCCGCCGGCGCGCGCTCAAGAGCGTCGTCAACAGCGATCCCGAGCTGATGGAGCTCGCCGGCGCCATGGCCACCTGCCTGAAGGGCAAGGGCCACGCGATCAGCGACACCACGCCGCTGGCCATGGCGGAGCGCGGCCCGAGGACGTTCCAGGCCCAGGAGGACAAGCTGGGCCGGGCGCAGCGGGACGACGTGCCCGACGTCGCACCTCCGGCGAAGAAGGACGAGGTGCCGGCCATCTACGCGCCGACCCTCACTCCCGAGGAGGCCAGACCCTACCTGAACAGGGAGATCAAGGCGGCGCTCGACGACCTGGAGTGCGGCAAGGACTTCTACCCCGCCTACCTGCCGCGCGAGCAGGTGATCGACAAGCAGGTCAATGAACAGTTCGGCATGTGAAGACGCTATGAAGTCGCCACGCAGGCTCATGGCCGGCGTCATCGCCGGCGTCGTCGTCATCGCCGCCGTGGGCTGGGCGTTGAGCACCCGGTTACGCTCACCCGCCGACGAGGCGGCCCGCAGGGTTGCGCCCCGGCCCTCGCTCGTCACCGCCGCCGTCGAGCGCCGCAAGCTCGTCAGCACCGTCGTGACCAGCGGCACCCTGGAGTACGGCTCGCCCCTGCCCATCAACCTCGCCGGAGCGGTCGGCGGCCCGGTGGGTGACCCGGTCGGCGGCGCGTCAGGGCTTCAGCGGGCGACCCGGGCACCGCGCAAGGGCCGGATCAAGGAGGGCGCGGTGCTGATGGAGGTCAACGGCCGCCCGGCGTTCGCGCTGCGCGGCTCCGTGCCGATGCACCGCACGATCACTCCCGGCAGCAAGGGCGACGACGTCAGGCAACTGCAGCGGGCGCTGCGCCGGCTGGGCTTCGGCGGCCCGCTGACGGGCGTGTTCGACCGCGCCACGATCGCCGCGCTCACCAGGATGTACACGAAGAAGGGGTACGAGGCCCAGCAGCCGACGCTGACCGACCGGCAGGCGTACGACACGCTGCGCAAGGCCGTACAGACGGCGCAGGAGACCCTCGCGACCGAGAAGCAGGCGCTCGACCAGGGCCGCGACGTTCTGCCGCTGAAGGTCAAGCTGGACAACGCCGAGGCGGACATGACGTCGGCGAAACGGGCGCTGAAGGAGGCCGAGGCACAGCGGCTGACGCCCGAGGACGAGACCGGGCTCGCGGCGGCCGACGCGGCCGTGCGCGCGGCGGAGGAGAAGCTGGCGGCGGCCGAGCAGGCGCTTGAGACGGCCAGGACCCAGCCGACACCCAGCCCCACGGCCACGCCCACGTCCAGGACCTCCGTCGTCGCGGCGACCCAGCCCCCGGCTGACACAGGCCTGCTGCGGATGAGGGTCGAGAACGCCAGGGCCGACCTCGCCGCGGCCCGCGAGGCGCGCGGCCGCGTCCTGGAGAAGGCCCGGCAGGCCAGGGATAAGCGGCTGGAGGAGCTGCGCAAGGCCGTGCGCACCGCCGAGGAGACGCTGGTCACGGCGCGGCAGGCGCTGCGCCAGGCCAGGCAGCTCTCCCCCACCAGGCTCAAGGTGGCGGGCGCCAGGAAGGACGTGGCGGCGGCCAAGTCGATGCTGGCCGAGTACGCCCGCACGTACGGCACCTCCGTCCCGCCCGGCGAGGTGGTGTTCCTGCCGAAGCTGCCCGCCCGGGTGCAGAAGGTGTCGGTCAAGGCCGGGCAGCGGATCGAGGACGAGGTCGCCACCGTGACCAGCTCGTCGTTCATGGTGACCGCGAGCGTCGAGGCGGCGGAGTCCGAGCTGCTGCGCGCGGGCATGGAGGCGAGCATCGAGCTCGACACGGGCACGACGTACCGGGCCACGCTCACCGCGGTCGGCGACAGGGCCGAGGTGCCGGGTGCCGAGAAGCCCGCGGACGGCGCCGTGCCGATCTTGCTCACGCCCGCGAAGAGCAAGGGGCTCAAGGCGGGGACGGCGGTGACGGCGCGGGTCACCGTGGGGGCGACCGAGGAGCCCGTGCTGGTGGTTCCGGTGGTCGCGGTGATCACCTCGGCGGACGGGAAGGCCCGCGTACGCGTCGAGGACGCGCCCGACAGGACCAAGGACGTCGAAGTGCGCACGGGCCTGACCGCGGACGGGAACGTGGAGGTCACCGGCGAGCTCAAGGAGGGCGACCGGGTGGTGGTCAGCGGTGGCTGAACCGGTCATCGAGCTGACGGAGGTGTGCAGGGAGTTCCCCGCCCGGCCGCCGGTCCGCGCCCTCGACCGCGTCACGCTCAGGGTGGACAGGGGCGACTACCTGGCCGTCGCGGGCCCGTCGGGCTCCGGCAAGTCCACCCTGCTCAACGTGCTCGGCCTGCTCGACCGGCCCAGTTCGGGCAGCTACCGGCTCGACGGCACCGAGACCACGGCCCTGCGCGACGGCGCCAGGACCCGGTTGCGCGGCGATCGGATCGGCTTCGTCTTCCAGTCGTTCCACCTGCTGTCCCACCGCAGCGTCGTGGAGAACGTCATGCTCGCCGAGATCTACCGGAGCGGAGGAGCTCGGAAGGGTAGAGCCAGGAACGAGCCGGCGGGTTCCGGCACGGCCGTGGTGGGCGCCGGGAACGCCTCGATGGCTTCGCCCCGGTGGTCCTTGGGCACGGTCAAGCAGGGGCGACGCGGCGGCAGGCGCGCACGGGCGATGGCCGCGCTGGAGCGGGTCGGCGTCGCCCACCGCGCCGGCTTCCTGCCCGGCCTGCTGTCCGGCGGCGAACGCCAGCGGGCGGCCATCGCCAGAGCTCTCATGGGCGAGCCGTCGCTGCTGCTGTGCGACGAGCCCACCGGCAACCTCGACAGCCGCAACACCGAGGCGGTGCTCGACCTGTTCGACGAGCTGCGCGGGCAGGGGCTGACGATCGTGGTCATCACGCACGAGCAGGAGGTCGGCGCGCGGGCCGAGCGTCGGGTGCGCATCACCGACGGTGTGCTGGTGGAGGAGGGCTGGTGCACGTACGCGACCTGATCGGCGAGGCCGTCGCCGGCATGCTCGCCAGGCCGGTGCGCTCGGCCCTCACCACGCTCGGCACCGTGCTCGGCATCACGACGCTCGTCGTCACGCTCGGCGTGGCCGCGACGGCGGGCAACCAGATCGTCGGCCGCTTCGACGAGCTGGTGGCCACGGCCATCACCGTGGAGGTACCCGAGTCGGAGCACACCCCGCTGGTGGAGTGGGACGCGATCGACCGGCTGGCCAGGCTGCGCGGCGTGGAGTCGGCCGCCGCGGTGGCCGAGAGCGAGGACAGCGCCAACCTGTCCGTGCGCTCCAACGACATCGTGGACCCGACCAGGGTCACCACGCAGTCCTTGACGGTGCTGTCCGCGACGACCGGGCTGCCGGAAGCGGCACGCGGCCGGATGGTGCAGGGCCGCTTCTACGACACGGGACACGTCCGGCGGGGCGACCGGGTGGCGGTGATCGGCGACCAGGCGGCCAAGGCGCTCGGCGTCACCCGGCTCGACCGGTCGCCGGCGATCTTCATCGGCAAGCACGCGTACACGGTCATCGGCATCATGGGCGACCTGCGCCGCGAGCGGAACCTGAGCACGGCGGTGATCGTGCCGCCGAGCGCGGGCCGGCAGTTCGGGCTGCGCGACGTCACCCGGGTGCTGGTCAACACCACCCTGGGCGCCGCCGGGCTGATCGCCGGCCAGGCGCCGGCCGCGCTCAGCCCGGGGAACGGCGACATGCTCCAGGTGGTCGCCCCGCCCAGCCCCACCAGGGCCCGCGACCAGGCGCAGGACGACGTCAACGCCCTCTTTCTCATCCTCGGCCTGGTCTCGCTGGTCGTGGGTGCCGTCGGCATCGCGAACGTCACCCTGGTCACCGTCATGGAGCGCGTACCGGAGATCGGCCTGCGCCGCGCGCTCGGCGCCGCCCGCCGGCACATCGCCGCGCAGTTCCTCCTGGAGTCGACGCTGATCGGGCTGACCGGCGGCGTGATCGGCGCCAGTCTGGGCGTGGTCACCGTGGTCGCCGTCTCGGCCGCCAAGCAGTGGACACCGCTCCTGGACGTACGCCTGGCGATCGCCGCACCGATCGCGGGGGCAGCGGTAGGGCTGCTGGCCGGGCTCTACCCGGCGCTGCGCGCGGCCAGTATGGAGCCGGTAGACGCTCTGAGGTGAGGCACACCATGGCTCCGACCAGGCATTCTGCCAAAGCCAGGACATGCTGGCGTTTGGGCAGCAAGCACGGTTGATCCGTGCCACGGCGGCCGAAGGAAGTTTCTCCATCAAGTGATTGACTGAGGTGTGGCGGCCGAATTACGTTCGGTAATATGGCACCTGCCGAGACCGCACAGGTCGCGCTGATCCTCAAGGTCGCGACCCGGCTGTTCGCCGCGCTGGGCTACGACGGCACCTCGACGCGCCAGATCGCCGACGCGGCCGGGCTCAACATCGCCACCGTCAACTACCACGTGGGCGGCAAGCGTGAGCTCTACCTCGCCGTCATGGAGCGCGCGCACCAGGCGGAGAAGGCGGCCCTGGAGCAGGCGCTCGGCCGGCTGCCGGGCGACGACCCCGCGGCCGGGATCCACCGGCTGGTCGACGACTACCTCGACTTCTGCGTGGACAACCCCGAGGTGCCCGCCCTGTGGATGCACCGATGGCTCTCCGACGCGGGCGACATCACCGAGCTGGAGCGCCGCTACGTGCGGCCGCTCTTCGCCGCGGTCACCGCCACCATGCGGCCCATCGCCGAGTCGGGGCTGATCGACGCGAGAGTGGACCTCGAATACGCGATGTGGACGGTCGTCTGGTCCGTGCACGGCTTCGCCAAGGGCGGAGTGCTCGACGACCAGGGCCGCCGCAGAGGGGCCGGCGACCGGGCCGCGCTGCGCCGCTTCCGCGCCCACCTGCACCTGACCCTGCACCGCATGCTCGGCCTGCCGGGCGACCCCCGGTGAGCTGTGCCAGTAGCTCTCGCAACGAAGGAGCCGCGTGAACCTTCCCCCGACCGGACGGACGGCCGAGGACCTGCTGGCCGAGATGGCCAGGCTCAAACAGCACGACTTACCGGTGCGCGGCGGCCAGGTGACCGCGTACGTCTACGACACCGGGCGGGCCGAGGTCGGCGCGGCGGCGGCGCGGGCGTACGTCGAGATGCTGGAGGTCAACTGCCTCGACCCGACCGCGTTCCCCAGCGTGGTCGAGATGGAGCGGCAGGTCGTCGGCGCGGTCGCGGACCTGCTCGGCGGCGGCCACGGCATCTTCACCAGCGGCGGCACCGAATCGATCATGCTGGCGGTCAAGGCCGCCCGCGACGCCGCCCGGCGGTCCCGCCCCAACCTCGTGCTGCCGGTCACCGCCCATCCCGCCTTCCACAAGGCGGCGCACTACCTCGGGATCGAGGTCGTGCCGGTGCCCGTGGACCTGGCGACGTACAAGGTGCGGGCCGGCGACGTCGAGGCCGCGATCGACGCGGACACGGTCCTCGTGGTCGCGTCCGCGCCCTCCTACCCCCAAGGGGTGATCGACCCGATCGAGGAGGTCGCCGCCGTGGCCGCGGGCGCGGGCGTCCCGTGCCACGTGGACGCGTGCGTCGGCGGGTGGCTGCTGCCGTGGTTACGGGAGGCGGGCGCGGCGGTCCCGCCGTTCGACCTGTCCGTGCCGGGGGTCACGTCCGTCTCCTGCGACCTGCACAAGTTCGGGTACGCCCCCAAGGGCGCCTCGGTGGTGCTGTTCGCCGATCCGGCGATGCGGCGCCGGGCGTACTTCGCCTCGGCGGCCTGGCCCGGTTACACGATCATCAACGCGACCGTGCAGAGCTCCAGGTCGGCGGGGCCGCTCGGCGGCGCGTGGGCCACGTTGCAGGCGCTCGGCAGGCAGGGGTACGTCGAGCTCGGCCGGGCCGCGCTGGAGGCGACGGCCAGGCTGCGCGAGGGGATCTCCGCGATCCCCGGGCTGCGCGTGCTGGGCGAGCCGGAATCGTCGCTGGTGGCGTTCACCGGGGACGGGATCGACGTGTTCGTGCTGGCGGACGAGGCCAGGGCGCGGGGCTGGTTCCTGCAACCGCAGCTCTCCTACGCCGGCATCCCGGCCAACCTGCACATCACGGTCACGGGGGTGACGGCGGCGGGGGTGGAGGCCATGCTGAAGGTCATCGCCGAGTCGGCCGAGGCCGCCCGGCTGCGCGGCCCGGTCGTGCTGCCCGGCGGGCTGGTGGAGCTGGTGGCGGGGCTGGACCTGGATGCGCTGGACGACGCCGCGTTCGCGGAGCTGGCCGCGTCGGTGGGCGTGGACCTGCGGCCGGGGGCGGGTCAGCCGGAGATGGCGACGGTCAACGCCGTGCTGGACGCGCTCCCCGCCGCGGCCAGGGAGGCGGTGCTGGTGCGCTTCCTGTCGATCGTCTACGGCTCGTAGGAACGCGAAGGCGCGGCGCCGTGGCGGGCGCCGCGCCCGTGCGGGGGCCTTGGATCAGGCGGTGGGGCAGGTGTAGGACCACGCCGTCGTGGCGGCGGTGGCGTTCGGGGCGAGGATCTCGAGCGTGATCTCCCCCGCGCTGGTCGGGGGAGCGATCGCCGAGACGCCGGCCGTCACGGGATGGACGCCCGCCTTGTCGAGCTGGACGGTGGTGCGGCCCTCGGGCACGTTGCCCTTGATGACCCACTGGTAGGTCAGCGTGGTCGGACCCGTCACGGTGATGTCGGCGAAGACATCGACGGCGGGGCTGGACCCCAGCGCGCACGTCGCGTTGTCAGGGGCGGTGCGCAGGTTGGAGATCGACGCCGTCGCGACGGTGTCCTTGCACGTCACCATGGTGGAGGCGGTGTTGGAGCGCGTGTGGTTCGGGCCGACGATCTCGATCCAGCGCTTGACGCCGCCGCTCTCGGACGCGGTCACCGTGTGGCTCACGCTCTGGGCGGCGGAGTGGCGGGGGAAGTACAGGGACATGACGGGGCCGCGGTAGCCCGGACCGGCCCAGCGGTACTTCACGGTCGTGCTCGCGCCGTGGGCGTCGACGATGCCGTGGAACTTCCTGCCGACCGGGCAGCTGCCCCGGTAGTCGGCGGGAGCGCTCACCGCGGCCGTCGCCCTGGCGTCGGCCTCGCACCGCACCTCGTAGTACGCCCGGCCGGAGTAGGTGTGGCCGGGACGCACGATCTCGAGCGCCACCCAGCCCTTGTGGCTGCCGCCGGGCTTGAAGGAGTAGTGGACCCTGCGGTCGTTCCAGACCTTGACGCTGCCGGAGTCCACGACGCGGCCGTTCCGCAGCCAGCGGTACTTCACCCACGAGGGCTTGCCGACGCGGATCGAGCCGACCGCGTCGATCCGGGAGTCGCAGGAGCTGGTGTAACGGTCCACCTTGACGTGAGCCTTGACCCAGGGCCTCTGAGCCGGCTTGAGCACGACCTGCTTCTCACAGTCGACCGAGAAGTAGCCCTTCTTGGAGGTCACCTTCCGCGGCGAGAGGACCTGCAGCGCCTGCCAGTTCTTCTTCACGTCCTTCTTGAAGGTGGCGGACTCCTTGAAGGTGACCCACCTGGCGCTCTTGCCCTTGAGCGTGTAGGACTTCACCTTGCTCTTGGAGCCGTCGCCGTGCAGCCAGCGGTAGACGACCCGCGTCTTGCTGCTCGTGGGCTTGATCTTCACCTTCGAGGAGAAGGTGACCTTGACCGGGCATCCTCCCTCGTAGTCCTTGGGGGAGGCCTTCGGCGTCGCCACCGAGACCTTCGGCTTGGCGGCCGTGGTGCTCGCAGCCGCGGCGGGAGTGACAAGCAATCCGGTGACCATGGTCCCGGCCATGGCCAGGCCGGCGCCCACCGCCGCCAGCCTGCGGAATAAACCCTTCGAGGTCGTCAAGGCGTTGCTCCGTTCAGAAAGAGACTATGCCGCGAAGCGGCAGCCGCCCGGCCCGATCTGTGCCGGGGCACGGCAGAGCTTCGGCAAGCCTCCTTACCTAATCACGCGCAACCCGCTGTATCACTCCTTTTCGATCACGATATTCGTCTCATTATCGCTACCTTTCGGTGGCGTTCACCGGCGACCGTAACGCGATCCGCGAGTCCGAGCAGCGCACCGTCCCACCCCGTCCAGCCTTAGGCGAAGAAGGGGCGCGGGCCGATGAGAAGGCCCGCACCCCTGTCGGACTTCCGCGACGGATTCCGGCGAGCCGACGACACGAGCTCGCTGCCGGAAGAGGACGCCGCCTATCTCGCGATCAGCCGCCCCGTGGTGTACTGCGCGTTGCCGATCCGCATGAAGCCGATGTAGCAGCCGCCGCTGCTGACCCAGCGCCTCACTCCGCCGGTCACGACCTGGCCGGCACTGACATATCCGTTGAAGACCCGTCGCCCGGCGGTGTCGCACAGCGCGACATACAGACCGACGTAACGCTTCGGACCACTTCTCTTGTGATAGTAGGTCCTGATAAATGTCGTCTGATTCACCCCGCCGACCACGATACAGAGAGGCGAGCCGGAGATGTCATTACACCTCTGCCGCGCGGCCGCCGCGTCCGCTGATGTCGGCGCCATGGTCAACGCCGTTACGGTCGCCGCGAGAATCGCGGTGACAGATCGTTTCACAGACATGTGAATATTGCCCCCTTGCCGAGTGTTGCCCTGCTGTGGCACCTTTCAGGCGATTATCACGCTATCGACCGCAGAATGGCGGGCACAGGTCAGTGCCAGGACATTTACCGGCCATCAGAGAACGGGAATCCCCTGATTTCCGCCGCTGGGCCGTGGCCATCCGCTCGGTGCTGCAGGTCGCCATCACGTCTCCGGCACGGCACCGGCATCCGCCGGCTCGACCCAGACGACGCGGTGACCACCCCTGACGACGTGCGTGCCGCACCGGGCGCCGAGGCCCGCCACGAAGCCCCATCCCCGCGACGCAGACGTCATCCCCCTCCAAAGGGATATGTCCGGCTCTCCGTTGTGCAGCTTTGATCCCGTCGAAATCCTGAGCATGATCCTGCATGCCTTCGCGAGGAGACGCTGCGGCACGTTGGTCCCAGATATGACGCGATTCACACATGGGCGCATCCTGCACATGTAAGCCGACGACAAGTAGGCGAGGTGGCGGCAGGGTATGAACTTCATTGACGAGCTATGTGCCGAACTAGAGGCCGCTCAGGAAGCGGGGCCCGTCGAAGGCCGCCGTGACTCGGCGAGTTGCGGACAGCCGGTCCAGTGGTGACGGCATATCGGCTCGGCGGGAACGCTGGTGTAGCGAGGTACGCCGAACCAGACGATGATGCCGCCGAGGACGAACAAGCCCCCACAGATCAACATGCCGGCGTCGAACCCGCGGTCGAGGGCGGCCGGATTGTTCGCGGCCTCCTGCGGCAGCCCTGCCAGCAGCGGAAGGGCGGCGACGACGATCAGGCCGGCCGCCCGGGCCACCCCGTTGCTGACGGCGCTGGCGGTGCCGGCACGCGCGTCGGGGACAGCACCGAGCACGGTGGCGGTGATGGGCGGCGTGATCATCGGGATACCCAGCCCGACGAGCGCCACCACCGGCAGGACGTGGGACAGATAGGCAGCGTCTGGACCGATCCGGGTCGCCAGGAGAAGCGCAAGCCCGCACAGGAGAGCACCCGCCGCCAGAGGAATGCGGGGACCGGTCCGCGTAGTGAGAGTTCCGCCCCACGCGGACAGGACGAGCGTCAGCACGGTGAGAGGAAGCAGCGCCAATCCGGTTGCCAGGGTGCTGTAGCCGGCGGTGACTTGCAGTTGGATCGGCAGCAGGAAGAACAGCCCGGCCAGCCCGCCGTACAGGAAGAAGCCAGCCAGATTGGCGACGCTGAACGAGCGAGAGGAGAAAAGTCCGAGCGGCAGCATGGGTGCTCGGCTACGCCGCTCGATCCATACGAAAGCCAGAGAGGCCACCAGCGCGAGGAGAGCGGCGAACGCCGCCGCGCCGAGGTCATCGACGGCCCGGATCAGCGCGAAGGTCATCGCTCCCAGGCCGAGCGCCGCCAACACCGCCCCGGCCACATCGAACCTGCCGGAAAGCTCGCTGTGACGGCTTTCCGGCACATGAGCGACCAGCATCCAGGCGAGCAACGCGGAAACCGGGACATTGATCAGAAACACCCACCGCCACCCCGCCACATCCACCAGCACCCCACCGAGCAGCGGCCCCGCGGCGCCGGCCATCCCGCTCATCCCCGACCACCACCCGATCGCCCGGGCTCGATCATCGGGATGGAACGACGACTGGATCAGGGCGAGCGAACCCGGCACGACCAGGGCGCCGCCGATCCCCTGCAATGCGCGACCGACGATCAACCACTCCAGGGTCGGCGCCACACCACACAACAACGACGCGGCCGCGAACCACGCCACGCCGATCAGATAGACGCGCCGGCGCCCGAACCTGTCGCCCAGGCCGCCCCCGAGCAGGATCAGCGCGGACAGCGTGAGCGTGAACGCATTGACGGTCCACTGCAGGCCGGCCAGCGACGCGTCCAGGTTCCGCTCGAGCGCCGGCAATGCCACATTGACCACCGTCGCCTCGAGCAGCACCAGTCCGGAGCCAACGGCGGTGATGACGAGTGTCCACCGCCCTGCCGGTGTGCCCAGCCGAACGGGCGCCGGGATCCCCGGGCCTGGCGGGGTCGTCACGTCGATGTTCCCTGTTCGCATCGCGGCCGGGCAACGGATCCGAGCGTGGCCCGACCACCAGTCGGAGGACATGTCCTTAGAGCGTGTCCTGAGGCCATACGATCATCCTCCTGCGCTTGGGCGACGGCCCCACTGGACGAAGTGAACCAGGTGACGTCTTCCATACTTTTCGCTCAAATTGTCGAAACTATCGACCGCCGAGCGGCCGGCACAGGTCAGCATCAGGACAATTACCGGACACACCGCAATATGAACTCGCGGAGTCACGGATCTGCTCCCGGCACCCGGGTTGCATGCTGAGGAGATGACATCGCAGGTCGCCCGGCTCCGGCTCGGAGTGCCGCTGTCCCTGTCCGGCAAGTACGCCCGGTTCGGTGAGCAGGCCAGGCTCGGGCTGGAGATCTGGCAGGCCGCCGAGGACGGTGTGGAACTGGTCGTCGAGGACGATCACAGCGATCCCGACGTGCTGGAGCGGGTGCTGCGCGGGCTGGCGGCCCGGTGCGACCTGCTGCTGGGGCCGTACTCCACGCATCTCATGCGCAGGGCGGGACGGGTCGCGGCGGCGCTGGACCTTCTGGTCTGGAACCACGGCGGGGCGGGTGATGACGTGCAGACCGCGCATCCCGGTCATGTCGTGTCGATCCCGGCCCCGGCCAGCGCGTACGCGGAGCCGTTCGTGCGGCGGCTGGCCGAGGACGGCGAGCGCGACCGGTTGTGGGTCGTGCCCGGCAAGGGAGGCTTCGGACGGCAGGTGGCGGCGGGCGCCGAGCGGGCCGCGAACGAGCGCGGCATCCCGGTGACCGTGGCCGGGCCCGGCGACGCGCTGCCCGCCGGCGGGTCGTGGAACCTGCTGTGCTGCGGGGCTTTCGAGGAGGACGTCGAGGTGCTGCGGCGGGTCTCGAACCCGCGGGTGGTCTGCGCCGTGGCGGCGGGCGTGCGGGCGTTCGGGGAGGCGGTCGGCGATCCGCGCGGGATCTACGGGGTCGGTCAGTGGTTCCCGAGCGAGGGCGAAACGGGCGGGAGCGGGACGGTGGTCGAGGGCGGGACGGTGGTCGAGGGC
>NZ_SMKO01000128.1 GCF_004348685.1 Nonomuraea deserti
GTGTATAAGAGACAGGCCAGGACCCGCGTCCCCGCCGGCACGGCCCATGAGGCCACCAGGCAGGCCACGCCCACCCGGCGGCGACCGTACGAGCCCCGCTGACCGCAGCCGCGCTCGCCCTTCCGCCAACGCACGGCCCGCAGCCCGACCGCCCCTGAGCCTGCGCACGGCTTCTCTCGACGGCACGGCCCCCGAGTCCGGCTGACCCTGATCCCGCGCTCGCCTTCCTCAACGGCGCGTTCCGTGAGTCCGGCCGACCCTGATCCCGCGCTCGCCCTTCCGATAACGGCGCGTTCCGCGAGTCCGACCAGACCCTGACCCCGCGCACGTCTTCCGTGACGGCGCGGGTGCGAGTCCGGCCGGTTCTATGACGGGAGGTCGATGACGACTTTGACGTCGTGGCTCGGCTCGAAGGCCTCCAGGGCGCGCTCCAGCGGCAGCCGCCGCGTGATCAGGCGCTCCAGCCACGTGATGTCCGCCTGGGCCAGCGCCGCCGCCGCGTCCCTGAAGTGGCGCAGGTTGCCGTTGACCGTGCCGAAGACCACGTCGTTCTCCAGCACGATGTCCCGGTTGATCACCCCGGCGTCCACCCGATGGGTACGCCCTCCGGGGGCGAGGCCGCACAGGCAGAGGATGCCCGCGGCGGCGGTGGTGCGCATGGCGTCGATGACGAGCTGCCCCACGCCCGTGCACTCGATGATGATGTCCGGCTTCGCGTCGGCGAACGGCTCCAGCCCCGTGCCCGAGTGGTAGGTGCCGCCGAGGTCCTCCACCAGGCTGGACTTGAGCCCTTCGGGGGCGCGGTCGAGCACGTGCACCTCGAGCCCTCGCTGCTTGCCGAGGAGGGCGGCCAGCAGCCCGATCGGCCCCGCGCCGGTCACGAGCAGCGTGCGTGGCTCGAACCAGGCCCGCGACCCGATGCGCTCGATCTGCTCCCATGCCTTGGCGACCACGGACGTGGGCTCGACCAGCGTGCCGACGCTCTCCAGCGAGGGGTCGAGGCGTACGGCGTAGCCGGCTTCGACGACCCAGCGCTCGCTGGCGTACCCGTCGAGGTCTTTGATGCCCCGCTCGGTGTAGCGGCCGTTGCGGCACATGTCGAACTCGCCCCGCTCGCAGGCTCCGCAGGGCACGGGGTCGGGCCGGCGTACCACGCCCACCACCAGGTCGCCGGGTGAGAAGGCGGACCCTTGAGGAGACTCGAGCACCCGGCCCAGCGACTCGTGCCCGATGACCATGCGTTCCCTGCCCGGCGGCGGCCAGCCGTATTCGGCGGCGGCCAGTTCGCGGTCCGTCCCGCAGATGCCCAGGGCCAGCCCTTGGACGAGCAGCTCGCCCTGGCCGGGCTCGGGTTCCGGCAGTTCCTCGACGCCGAGCGTCCCCTGCTTGCCCGGTGCGAACGTCAGTGCACGCATCGCGCTCACCCCCTCCAGCGGGACCCTACCCCGGACGGGCTTGGGAAATAGTAGGACGTCCTAGTATCTTCGGAGGTGACACCCTCACGAAGGAGTGAATCAGGCGTGCACGTCCCGGTACACCCAGTCCGTTTCGTGACCGCCGCGGCCCTGTTCGACGGCCATGACGCGGCGATCAACATCATGCGACGCATCCTCCAGTCACAGGGGGCCGAGGTCATCCATCTCGGGCACAACCGTTCCGTCGACGAGATCGTCACGGCCGCGATCCAGGAGGACGCCCAGGGGGTGGCGATCAGCTCGTACCAGGGCGGGCACGTGGAGTTCTTCTCCTACCTGGTGGAACTGCTGCGCGAGCGTGGCGCCGGCCACGTCAGGGTGTACGGAGGCGGCGGGGGAGTGATCGTCCCCGAGGAGATCGAGCTGCTGCACTCGCGCGGCGTCGCCCGCATCTTCTCGCCCGAGGACGGCCAGCGCTACGGCCTGCCCGGGATGATCAACAAGCTGATCGAGGAGTGCGACGCCGAGCTGGACGACCCGCCCTCGGTGGAGGCCGTGGTCTCCGGCGACCAGGCGGCGCTGGCCCGCGCGATCACGCTCGTGGAGGCCGGGCGAGCCCCCGCCGACCTGATGGAGGGCCTGCGGGCCGCGGGGTCGAAGGAGGGCGACGCGAGGGCGCCGGTGCTCGGCATCACGGGCACGGGCGGCTCGGGGAAGTCCTCGCTGACCGACGAGCTCGTCCGCAGGTTCCGCGTCGACAACGACGACAAGCTGCGCATCGCGATCATCGCCATCGACCCGACCCGCAGGCGCGGCGGCGGCGCGCTGCTCGGCGACCGCATCAGGATGAACAGCCTGGGACCCCAGACCTACTTCCGTTCCCTGGCCACCCGCGGCGCCGCCAACGAGGTGCCCGCCTGCCTCGACGACGTGATCACCGCCTGCCGCGCGGCCGGCCACGACCTGGTGATCGTGGAGACGCCCGGCATCGGCCAGGGCGACGCCGGCATCGTCCCGCACGTCGACGTGCCCATCTACGTGATGACGCCCGAGTTCGGCGCGGCCTCCCAGCTGGAGAAGATCGACATGCTCGACTTCGCCGAGGCCGTGGTGATCAACAAGTACGAGCGGCGCGGCGCGGAGGACGCCCTGCGCGACGTGCGCCGCCAGCTCGTGCGCAACCGCGAGGCGTTCGGGGTGTCCCCGGACGAGATGCCGGTCTTCGGCACCATCGCCGCCCGCTACAACGACAGCGGTGTGACGGCCCTCTACCAGCACCTCAAGCCCCTCCTGCTGCCCGGCGCCGGCCCCGGGCTGCTGGCCCGGGTGTCCGAGCGCACCTCCAGGGCCTCGGCCGCCATCGTCCTGCCCGCCAGGGCGCGCTACCTGGCCGAGATCGCCGAGACCGTCCGCGCGTACCACGCCGAGACCCTCGCCCAGGCGGAGGTGGCCCGCCGCCGCCAGCAGCTCGCCGCCGTACGGTCGCTGCTGGAGGAGGGCGACGGGCGGCTGGCCGAGCTCGAAGCCGGGGCCGAGCGGGAGCTCAGCGACGAGAGCCGGGCGCTGCTCGACGCCTGGCCGGCCCTCAAGGAGCGCTACACCGCCGACGAGCTGGTGGTGAAGATCCGCGACCGCGAGATTCACACCCCGCTCTGGCGCGAGACGCTCTCCGGCAACCGCGTCCCCAGAGTCGCCCTGCCCCGCTACACCGACCACGGCGACCTGCTGCGGTTCCTGCGCGGCGAGAACCTGCCGGGCATGTTCCCCTTCACCGCCGGGGTGTTCCCGTTCAAGCGCGCCGACGAGGATCCGACCAGGATGTTCGCCGGCGAGGGCGACCCGTTCCGCACCAACAGGCGCTTCAAGCTGCTGTCGGAGGGCCAGCCCGCGACCCGGCTGTCCACCGCGTTCGACTCGGTGACGTTGTACGGCCACGACCCCGACCTGCGGCCCGACATCTACGGAAAGGTCGGCACCTCGGGCGTCTCCATCGCGACGCTCGACGACATGAAGGTGCTCTACGACGGCTTCGACCTGGCGGCGCCCAACACGTCGGTGTCCATGACGATCAACGGGCCGGCTCCCACGATCCTGGCCTTCTACCTCAACGCCGCCGTCGACCAGGCCCGCGACGGGTTCCGGGCCGAGCACGGCCGCGACCCCGGCGAGCAGGAGGACCGCGACCTGCGCGCCCGCACCCTCGCCACGGTCAGGGGCACCGTCCAGGCCGACATCCTCAAGGAGGACCAGGGCCAGAACACCTGCATCTTCTCCACGGAGTTCTCGCTGCGGATGATGGCCGACATCCAGGAGTGGTTCATCCGCAACGGCGTGCGCAACTTCTACTCGGTCTCGATCTCCGGCTACCACATCGCCGAGGCCGGGGCCAACCCCATCAGCCAGCTGGCCTTCACCCTGGCCAACGGCTTTACGTACGTGGAGGCGTACCTGGCCAGGGGGATGAAGATCGACGACTTCGCCCCCAACCTGTCGTTCTTCTTCTCCAACGGCATGGACCCCGAATACAGCGTGCTCGGGCGGGTGGCCCGCCGCATCTGGGCGGTGGCCATGCGGGAGAGGTACGGTGCCGCCGAGCGCTCGCAGAAGCTGAAGTACCACATCCAGACCTCGGGACGGTCCCTGCACGCGCAGGAGATGAACTTCAACGACATCCGCACCACGCTCCAGGCGCTGATCGCCGTCTACGACAACTGCAACAGCCTGCACACCAACGCCTTCGACGAGGCCGTGACCACGCCGTCGGCCGACTCGGTGCGCCGGGCCATGGCGATCCAGCTCATCATCAACAAGGAGTGGGGCCTGGCCAGGAACGAGAACCCCCTGCAGGGCTCGTTCATCATCGAGGAGCTCACCGACCTGGTGGAGGAGGCGGTGCTCGGCGAGTTCGAGCGCCTGTCGGACCGGGGCGGCGTGCTGGGCGCGATGGAGACCGGCTACCAGCGCGGCAAGATCCAGGACGAGTCGATGTTGTACGAGATGCGCAAGCACGACGGCTCGCTGCCCATCGTCGGCGTCAACACCTTCCGCAACGGCGCGCACGGCGAGGACTCCGACCCGCACAAGCTGGAGCTGGCCAGGGGCACGGAGGAGGAGAAGCAGTCGCAGCTCGACCGCCTGCAGGCCTTCCACGAGCGCAACCGGTCCGAGGCGCCCGCCCAGCTGGCCAGGCTCCGTGAGGCGGCGATGTCGGAGGAGAACGCGTTCGAGGTGCTGATGGACGCGGCCCGCGTCTGCTCGCTCGGCCAGATCACCGACGCGCTGTTCGAGGCCGGGGGGCAGTACCGCCGCAACGTCTGAGGCGTCCGCTGGCGGGAGTCCGTCAGGGCGGGTTCTCGCCAGCGCATGACCTACCTGAGGGCAGGGCCGACGCGGTGAAATCCGTACCATGCCCCTCACCCGGCCCCTCCCATCGCTGACGGGCGTGCTCGCCGTGGCCCTCACGGCGACCGCCCTGGCCGTCCCCGCGGGCGCGGCCGCCCGGGAGCCCGCGCCCCAGGAGACGGACCTCACCCTCGTCACCGGCGACCGTGTCCACTAAGTGGACGGCCCCGGCGAGCAGGACGTCGTCACGGTGGACCGCCCGGCGGGCGCCCAGGGCGGCGTGCGGGTGCAGCAGGCGGACGGCGACCTCTACGTGCTGCCGGACGAGGCCATGCCGCTGATCGCGGCCGACCGGCTCGACGCACGGCTGTTCAACGTCACCGACCTGACCGCGATGGGCTACCGGGGCACGCCCCCGGTGATCGTCACCTACCAGGGCGCGACGCCGCGTTCCATGACGGGGGCGGAGGTCGTCCGCGCGCTGCCCAGCGTCAAGGGCGCGGCGCTGAAGGTCGGCGCGGACCCGCGCCCGTTCTGGACCGCTCTCACCGGCCCCGCCGAGCGGTCCGGCGTCGGCAAGGTGTGGCTGGACGGCAAGGCGAAGGTCTCGCTGAAGGAGAGCGTGCCGCAGGTCGGCGCCCCTCAGGCGTGGGCCGGCGGGCTGGACGGCTCGGGCGTCACGGTGGCGGTGCTGGACACCGGCGTCGACGACACCCACCCCGATCTCAAGGGGCGGATCACCGAGTCCACCAGCTTCGTGCCCGGCGAGGAGGTCAAGGACGTCAACGGCCACGGCACCCACGTGGCCTCGACGGTCGCGGGCGGCGGCGCCGCGTCGGACGGCGCGAACAGGGGCGTCGCGCCGGGCGCCCGGCTGGCCGTCGGCAAGGTGCTCGGCGACGACGGCTTCGGCCAGGAGTCGTGGATCATCGCGGGCATGGAGTGGGCCGCCACCAAGGCCAAGGTCGTCAGCATGAGCCTGGGCAGCAGCGTTCCCGACGGCGGCGCCGACCCGATGGCCGTGGCGGGGCTGACCGACGAAGCCGTGGCAGGCCAGCTCGACCTGTCGCTGCGCACGCTGCAGCGGCGGCTGCGCGCGCTGATGGACCTCGCGGGCGTACGCACGCGCGTGCAGCTCGGCTGGCACGCCGCCCGCCACGGCTGGGCCTGACCACCCGGTTCGTGGATCATCGGCGTGACCTGATATCCAGTGAAACGAACATCGCTACCAGGAGGCACTCATGTCCGACGTCACGTTCAAGGGCAACCCCATCACCGTAGGCGGGTCCTTCCCCAAGCCGGGCGACAGCGCGCCCGCGTTCCGCCTGGTCGGCGACGACCTGGGTGAGCGCACGCTCGCCGACTTCGGCGGGCAGACCAAGGTGCTCAACATCTTCCCGAGCCTCGACACCGGCGTCTGCGCGGCCTCGGTGCGCCGCTTCAACGAGGTGGCGGCCGAGCACCCCGGCGTGGCCGTGCTCTGCATCTCCGCCGACCTGCCGTTCGCGCAGAAGCGGTTCTGCGGTTCTGAAGGGCTCGACAAGGTGACCACGCTCTCGCTCATGCGGGGCCGCGAGTTCCTGGCCGACTACGGTGTCGCGCAGGAGTCGGGGCCGCTGGCCGGGCTGGCCGCGCGCGCGGTCGTCGTGCTCGACGGCGACAACAAGGTGGTCTACTCCCAGCTGGTGCCGGAGATCACGCAGGAGCCCGACTACGAGGGCGCGCTGGCCGCTCTCAAGTGAGCCCTGAACTCCGCGGCCAGCTCCAGTAGATGCTCGTCGCTCGTGGCGGTGTGCTGGAGGTCGATGATCACCGCGTGGACCCCGGCCTCCGCCGCGGCGGCGAGATAGTCGCAGATCTGGGCGACCGTGCCGCTGCGCGGCGGCCTGCCGGTCTCCGGGCCGGTGATCTCGGGGTTGGTCCGCAGCGCCATGCGGAGCGCGCCGGGGTCACGCCCGGCCCGCTCCGCCGTCTCGCACACCGTCCGCCACATCGCGGTGAGCATCGGGATCGGCAGCGAGGCCGTCAGCCAGCCGTCGGCCCTGCGGCCGATGCGGCGCAGCGCGGGTTCGGCGAACCCGCCCAGATAGAGCGGCGGGCGGCGGGCCGGCTTGGGCTCGATGTGGCTGGGCACGATCGTCCACAGCTCGTGCTCGAACGACACGGGATCGTCGCGCCAGATCGCCTCCAGGGCGTCGAGCGTGGCGTCATAGCGGCTCGCCCGGTCCCGCCAGGGCACGCCGGCGGCGGCGTACTCGTCGGACGACCAGCCCAGCCCCAGGCCGACGTCGAGCCGGCCGCCGCTGAGATGGTCGATCGTGGCGAGCGAGCGGGCCAGCACCGCCGGGGGATACCAGCAGGCGTTGAGGGCGCTGGTGCCCAGCCGGATGGCGGAGGTCGCCGCGGCCGCCACCGAGAGCACCGCGAACGGGTCGAGGAACACCCGGTGCGCCTCGGGGACACGGCCGTCGCCACCCGGATAGCGGTCTTTCGGCCGCAGCGGCGTCAGCAGCCGGTCGCCCGCCCACAGGCCGGCGAAGCCCATCGACTCGGCCTCCCGCGCCACCCGCAACACGCTGGACAGCGCGGCGAACCTGCCGTATTGCGGCACGGCCAGCCCGACGTCCATCATCAGCTCTTCCCGCCCGTGCCGCGCATGGCGTGGATTCTACGGGTCTCCATCGATCTAGGCTCGTGTCGTGGAAGACGACACCGGTGTGCATGTGGAAGTTCCGGAGACCGTACGGCGGATCGTGTCGCTGGTGCCGTCGCTGACCGAGTCGGTGGCGGCGACCGTGCCGGAGGCGCTGGCAGGGGCGACCGACTGGTGCACGCATCCGGCCGGCCTCGACGTGGCCAGGGTCAGGGGCACGAAGAATCCCGACCTCGACGCGATCAGAAAGCTGAGACCCGACGTGGTCCTGGCCAACGCCGAGGAGAACCGCCCGCCCGACATCGAGGCGCTGCGCGCGGCGGGCATCCCCGTCTGGGTGACGAGGATCGAGACCCTGGACGAGGCCTTCGCCTCCTTGGGCCGCATGTTCGCGTACGCGTGCCGTACCGACCGGCCCGGGTGGCTGGACGCGGCGGAGCGGGCGTGGCGCGCGCCCGCCGAGGGCCCGCGGCGCACGGCGATCGTGCCGATCTGGCGGCGGCCGTGGATGGTGGTGGGACGCGACACGTTCACCGGTGACGTGCTGCGGCGCCTCGGCGTGGACAACCTCTACGCGGGCCACGCCGAGCGCTACCCCAAGATCCCGCTGTCGGAGCTGGCCGGGCGCGGGGCCGACCTGGTGGTGCTGCCGGACGAGCCTTACGCGTTCTCCGAGACCGACGGGCCAGAGGCCTTCCCCGGGCTCACCTGCGCGCTGGTCAGCGGGCGCCTGCTCACGTGGTACGGCCCCTCACTCGTGCAGGCGCCCGTCCTGCTCCGCCGCACCCTGGGCTGACCGGTCAGTCCGTCGCGCGCCCGCGGCCGGCGGACCCGTGGACGCCGAGCGCGGCGTCCACGGCGGAGGGGGAGAGCACGCGCTGCATGACGATGACCGCCATCCCGATGATTCCCGCCCGGTCGCCCAGCGACGTGGTGACGATCTCCAGGTTCGCGGTCGTGTACGGCAGGCTGCGCCGGTAGACGATCTCCCTGATGCCGGTCAGGTAGTGCTCCCTGGTGTCGGCCATGTCGCCGGCCAGCACCAGCACGCCCGGGTTGAGCAGGCTGACCGCCGTGGCCAGCACGAGGCCCAGCGTGCGCCCGGCCTCCTGGGTGCGCGCGATGGCCTCGGGATCACCCGCCTGGACGAGGCGGACGACGTCGCGGCTGGACCCGTGGCCGAGGTCGGTGGCCACGGCGTGGCCGCTGGCCAGCGAGGCCACGCAGCCGCGCGAGCCGCAGGTGCAGACGCGGTCGTCGGTCTCGCGCAGCCGCACGTGTCCAATATTTCCGGCGGCATCCTCAACACCGCGATATATCGCCCCATTGAGTACGATGCCGGTGCCTATCCCGGTCGACACCTTGATGAGGACCAGGGACTCCGTGTCCCGCCACTTCGACCACCACTCGCCCAGCGCCATCGCGTTGGCGTCGTTCTCGACCATGATCGGCACGTCGTAGGCCGCGCCGAAGGCCTCCCCGACCGGATGATCGTCCCACCCCGGCATCAGGAACGACCGGATCAGCCGGCCGGTGTTGTGGTCCACCGAGCCCGGCACGTCCAGGCCGATCCCGCACACCTCGCCCGGCGCCCGCCCGGCCTTGTCGAGCATGCGCTGGAACGCCTGCCGCACCCACGACAGCACGGCCTCGGGCCCGAGCTCGATGCGCATCTCGGTGCGCTCCTCGGCCAGCGGCCTGGCCGCCAGGTCGGTCAGCGCCACCCTGGCGTGGGCGGCGCCCAGATCGGCCACCAGCATCAGCCGCCTGGTGGCGTCCACGGCGAGCACCGAGGGCGGCCGCCCGCCCCCGGACATGGCCACCCCCGACTCGTGGATGTATCCGGCGTCGATGAGCCGGTCGACCCGGTCGGTGATCGTCGACCGGGACAGGCCGGTGTGCTCGATCAGTTGTTTGCGCGTCCGGCAGGTGCCATGGCGGATGAGCTGGAGGATCTGCCCTGCCGTCAGCATGCTCTATCCCTTCTCCGCTCCTGCCGTGAGGCCCTGCGTCAGCAGGCGCTCGCTGGCGAAGAACACGATCACGATGGGCAGCGTCAGCACCACCGATCCTGCCATCAGGACCGTCGTCGGGATCTCGATGCTGCCCGCCAGCTGCGAGAGCCCCAGGGAGACCGTCCAGCTCTCCCGCCGCTCCACCAGGAAGAGCAGGGCGAACAGGAACTCGTTCCAGGCGATCATGAACGCGTACAGGCCGGTCGCCATCAGGGCGGGCTTGGAGAGCGGCAACACCACCCGCCAGATGGTCGACAACCTCGTGCACCCGTCGATCGCCGCCGCCTCCTCGACACTCCGCGGCACGGTCTCGAAGTAGTTGCGGAGCATGTATACCGTGACGGGCACGGTCTGCGCGATGTAGACGAGGATCAGCCCCACCAGCGACCCGCGCAGGCCGAGCATCGTCAGCAGCACGAACAACGGGATGGCCAGCACGATCGCGGGAAACAGGTAGACCGCGAGAAACAGGAAGTGCACCTGCCGCCGTCCGAAGAAGCGCAGCCGCGCGACGGCGTACGCGCCGGGGATCGAGATCAGCAGCGTGACCGCCACCGAGGCCACCGCGACGATCGCGCTGTTCCTGAGGAAGATCAGGAAACCCTGCCTCGTCAGCACGTCCACGTAGGTGTCGAGGGTGAAGTCTCGCGGCCAGAGCGAACCAGGCTCCAGGATGAGCTCCTGGATGTCGCGTACGGACAGCATCAGCATGTAGAGGAACGGGAACGCGGTGATCAGGAAGAGAAACGCGATCACCAGCGGCCTGAGCACCGCGAACAACCGCCGCTCGAACCTATCCCTGCTCACGTGTGCCTCCGGCGAAGAAGCGCAGATAGACGACCAGGAACACGACCAGGAAGACCGCCAGCACGATGGCCTGCGCGGCCGAGGCGCCGATGTCGTCGCGGGCGGTCAGGAAGTTGTAGACCCGCACGCTGACCACCTCGGTGCCGGCGCCGCCGCCGGTCAGCAGGTAGACGTCGTCGAACTTGGTGAAAGTGAACACGAACCGCAGCACCGACAGCAGCGCGATGATCCGCCACAGCTGCGGCATGATCACGTAACGGAACCGCTGGGTGGGGGTGGCCCCGTCGACCACCGCCGCCTCGTCCAGCTCGGCCGGCAGCGCCTGCAGCCTGGCCAGGATGAACAGGAACGCGAACGGGAAATACCGCCACGCCTCGAACGCGATCACCGTCAGCAGCGCCACCGGCACCTCGATGCCCAGGAACTCGCCCTTGGCCTGGGTGAGGAACGCGATCGGCTCGCTGAGCCACGTGTTGACGATGCCGTACTGGGGGTTGAGCATCGTCTCCCACAGGAACGCCACCGCGACGACCGGCGCCACGTACGGGATGAGGACGGAGGCCCTGACCAGGGTCCGCCCTCTGAACCTGTCACGCAGCGCCAGCGCGGTGACCAGCCCGATCGCGATCGACAGCGCCGTGCCCGCGACGGTGTAGACGAGCGTGTTGACCAGCGCCGACCAGAAGCCCGGCTCGGACATCACGTACGAGAAGTTCTCGAGCGTGTAGTGCCCGAAGAGGCCCGCCTGCCGGATGTTGATCAGCCGGACGTCCTGGAACGCCAGCATGATCGCCCACAGCAGCGGCAGCACCACCACGACCAGCGTGATCACCAGAGTCGGCGAGATCAACGCCACCCCGGCCCGCCCCTCCTGCGCACGCATGTTCATGGCCTCACTCCGTCCGGCGGGCTCGGTCGCCGGACGCCGTCGCCTTCCCCCGCTCCGGTCGCTGCGCTCCCGCCGCTCCTCCAGGCGACGGCACTCCCTCGCCGGTTCCCGTCGCTCCTCCAGGCGCCGACACGCCCTCGCGGGCTCATTCGCGGATTCCGCGTTTGATGGATTCGACCTCGGCCTTCGCCTGGGCGGCGGCGGCCTGGGGGGTCAGGGAGCCGTCGGCGACCGCGCTGAGCGCCTTGGGCACCGGCAGCTCGCCCATCGTGGCGCCGACGAGTTTGCCTTGCCCCTGCGGGATGCCCCAGCGGGCGAACGTGTCGGGGCTCTCGCGCAGGGTGTCGAGCACGTCGGCGGGGTAGACGTCGGCCAGCGGCTTCTTGGCGTCGACCCCGGCCGGCAGCTTGTTCCACTGGTCCGCGAAGCCCTGGCGGGTGGGGAACTTGCCCTCGGGCGCCATGCCGATCCAGCGTTCGTACCCCTCGTTCATCATGTAGGCGACGAACGTGGCGGACGGGTCCTTGGCGGCGTCGCGGGTGATCGCCCACGAGACGATCTCGCCGTACTGCGCCGGCGCGCTCCCGCCGGGGCCCTTCAGCGCCGTGACCACCCCGGTGTTCTCGGCCAGCCACTCGGGGTCGGAGCGGCACTCCTGGCAGTTGGGCGGCGCGTCCTTACGCAGCCCGGCCAGCTCGTCCAGGATGAACGACGACCAGATCGTCATGGCCGCCTTGCCGGCGAAGTAGTTGGCGCGGGTGGAGTCGACGTCCTGCTTGCCCTTGACGGAGTAGTCGCGCGCCAGCTTGGCGTAGAACGCGAAGGCCTGCACGCACTGCGGGGAGTCGAGGGTGACATTTCCGGAATTGTCGACCAGCTGGCAGCCGTTCGCCTGCGCGATGTGCTCGAAGCTCTGCGCCGTGAACGAGTCCTTCGGCGCGATCGCCAGCGTGATGCCGGCCACCCCGCCCGTGTTGAGCTTCGCCGCCGCCGCCTCGAGCCTCTCGTACGTGTCCGGCGGCTCCAGCCCGGCTCTGGAGAACAGGTCCTTGCGGTAGAGGATCAGCTGCGCCCACCCGTCGCTGGGCACCGCGAGCAGGGTGCCTCCCGAACTGTCGAGCTCCAGCGCGCGCGGCGAGAACGTGTCACGGCCGAGCCGGTCGACGACCTGGGCCGGCGTCTCGGTGTCGAGCAGGTCGTTGGCCTCCATCTCGCGTACGGCGGCCAGCGGCAGCGCACCGATGACGTCGGGCAGGTCACCGGCCGCGGCGGCCGCGGTCAGGGTCTGGCTGAACTGGTCCTCGGCCACGCCGACCAGCTTCACCTTGATCCCGGTCTTCTGGGTGAACTCGGAGATGATGGCGTTCTGGACGGCCATCCGGTCGGTGAGGTTCTCCTCGGTCCAGACCGTGATGCTCGGGGACGATTCGCCGCCGTCGTCGCCGCAGGCCGTCAGCGCGACGGCCAGCAGCGCGGCGGAGAGGACGGCGGTTACCCTCTTCGGCATGGCGCGCTCCTCTGCTTGGGGATACGCCGCACTTACCCCGGCATGAGATGACGCAACGTGCGGTAAGCGATACCGAGACCGGCCTGTACCCTCGCCGTGCTGCCGCTCCACACGGGGTCCTCGTGCTCCACGGAGACCACCCCGTCATATCCGCCCTCGTAGAGCGCGTCGATCACCCGGGTCCAGTCGATCCGGCCCAGACCCGGCACGCGGAAGCGGTACCAGCCCTTCTCGCCGCTGATCGGGCCGTGGAAACCGTAGCGGTCGAGCTTGCCGGGCAGGAACTCGGTGTCCTTCGCCTGGACGTGCGCGACCTGGGCGAGATGGGGCCGCAGCGCCGCGACCGGGTCGATGCCGAGCGCCACCAGGTGGGAGGGGTCGTAGTTGAGCTTGAGCCCGAGGGTGAACATCCACTCCCACAACTCGGGGGAGTAGGCCAGGTTGCCCGGATAACCATCGGGATGCCAGCTTTTCATCACGCAGTTCTCGATCACGATCTCCACACCGTGCCGGGTGGCGTACTCCACCAGCGGGCCGAAGACGTCGGTGGCCCGCTTGAGGTTGTCGGCCACCGGCAGCCCCGGGTCGCGGCCGACGAACGTGCCGACCGTCGGGCAGCCGAGCGCGGCGGCCGCGTCGACGCAGCGTCTGACGTGGGCGTTCACCTGCGCCCCTTGCTGAGGGTGCAGATTGTTCTCGTAGTAGGCGATCGAGGAAAGCGTCAGTCCGGTCTCCGCGAAGACACGCCTGACACGATCACGTTCGGCGTCATCGAAACGATCTACTCTGATGTGATTTCGGTCATCCGAAGACGGCCAGCCCGCCACCTCGAGGGCCTCGAAGCCTTGCTCTGCCGCCCATCGAGCGATGTCGGTAAGGTCGCTTTCCGGAAGACACGTTGTCAGAAACCCCAATTTCATCAGCCACCTCCAGGTCGAAGTCGTAGACTTACGACTGTTACAAGCGCAACTATGGTGTGCAAACAACGACTAAATCTTTGACTTTTGTTTGATCATAAAGCGTAAGTGTGGGGAATGCGCGTCATCACCTTTGAAGAGCCAGGCCAAGTCCGCGTCGATCTGGAACCGCCCGCCGATCTCGTGCCGGGCTCCGTGCGGGTACGCACGATCTATTCCGGGGTTTCGGCGGGCACCGAACTCACCGCCTATCGAGGCACCAATCCTTATCTCAGCCGCAAGTGGGACACCGAGCGCCGGCTCTTCGTCGACGGTCAGACGCATGCCTACCCGCTGTCCGGCTGGGGCTACCAGGAGGTCGGCGAGGTGGTGGAGGCGGCGCCCGACGTCGCCGATCCCCCTGTGGGCAGCCTCGTCTGGGGCATCTGGGGCCACCGCGCCGAAGCCGTCGTCCCGGCCGGCAAGCTCGTCGGCCACGTGCTGCCGCCCGGCGCCGACCCGCTGAGTGGTGTCCTCGCGCGGGTCGGGGCCATCGCGCTCAACGCCGTGCACGCCGCCGACGTGCACCTCGGCGACCAGCTCGCGATCTTCGGCCAGGGCGTCATCGGGCTGCTCGCCACCCGCCTGGCCGTGCTGAGCGGCGCCAGGGTGGTGGCCGCCGACGCCATCGCCGACCGGCTCGAACTGGCCAGGACGTTCGGCGCGGCCGAGACGTTCGACGTCACCTCGGGATCGGTAGCCGAGTTCATGCGCAAGCGTGTCGTGGGCGCCGACACCGTCATCGAGCTCAGCGGCACCCACCAGGGCCTGCACGAGGCGATCAGGACCGTGCGCAAGGGCGGCCGGGTCGTGGCCGCGGGCTTCTACCAGGGCGACGGCATGGGGTTGCGACTGGGCGAGGAGTTCCACCACAACCAGGTGCAGCTCGTCTCCTCCCAGATCGGCGGCGTCGCCTCGTGGCTGGCGCACCGGTGGGACGTCGAACGCCTGCAGCGCACGTTCATGGAGCTCGTGCACCGCGGCGAGGTCGAGGCGCGTGACCTCGTCACGCACGTCGTCCCCGCCGAGCGGGCCGCCGAGGCCTACGACCTGCTCGACAAGCACCCGTCAGAGGTGCTCCAGCTCGTCTTCGACTTTGAGGAGTCACAGTGAGGCTCGCCGTACAGGAGCAGCTTCTTCCCGGCCGCACGCTGCAGGAGAAGTACGCGTTCGCGGTCGACGCCGGGTTCGACGCCATCGAGCTGCGCGGCAAGGGCGATTTCCACTTCGCCGGCCGGCTGACCGAGCTCAAGCGGGCGCTGGCCGACGGCGTGGTCATGCCGACCGTGTGCGTGGACATGCCGCACTTCATCGGCGACTTCGACCCGGCCAAGCGCAAGGACGCCATCCAGCAGCTCAGGTCGCAGCTCACGGTGATCGGCGAGCTGGGCGGCATCGGCGTCATGACCCCCGCCTCCTGGGGGCAGTTCTCGCGCAGGCTGCCGCCCTTCGAGCCGCCGCGCAGCGCCGCCGAGGACCGCGAGGTGCTGGCCGAGGCGCTCGGCATCCTCGGCGAGCACGCGCAGCGCAACGGCGTGCTGATCATGCTGGAGCCGCTCAACCGCTACGAGAACCACATGGTCAACACCCTGGCCGAGGCGGTCTCCTACTGCTCGATGGACATGATCAGGATCGTCGGCGACACGTACCACATGAACATCGAGGAGGACGACCCCTGCCGCGCGCTGGCCGAGGCCTCCCCCTACATCGCGCACATGCAGATCAGCGAGTCCAACAGGCACCAGCCGGGCACCGGCCACATCGACTGGGGGGCGCAACTGGCCACGCTCGACGCCGTCGGCTACGACGGCTATCTCGCGCTCGAATGCCGGCTGCGCGGCGAGCCCGAGATCGTCCTTCCCCAGACCGCGGCCTTCGTCAGGAAATACCTATGATTCATCGCGCCGCCGTGCGCGTCCTGGTGGACAACTGGGACGGCAGCTACACGATCCCCTCCCGTCGTCTGTACCCGCACCAGTGGAGCTGGGACTCCGCCTTCGTCGCCATCGGCAACGCCCGCTGGTCGCCGCGCAGGGCCCGCTCGGAGCTGCTGTCGCTGTTCGGGGCGCAGTGGCACGACGGCAGGGTGCCGCACATCGTGTTCAACCCCGCGGTGCCCGACGGCGCCTACTTCCCCGGGCCCGAGTTCTGGGGCTCGCGCGCTCCGTCAGGCTCCGCGACCTCAGGCCTCGTCCAGCCGCCGGTCCACGCGCTGGCGGCGCGGAAGGCGCACCTGGCCGAGCCCGACGTGGCGTTCCTGCGCCGGATCTACCCGCGGCTCGTGGCGCAGCAGGAGTTCCTGCGCGCAGCCAGGCGGTCGCCGGAGGGCCTGATCTCGATCGTGCACCCCTGGGAGTCGGGCATGGACAACAGCCCGGCCTGGGACCTGCCGCTCCAGGCGGTCGAGCCGGGCACCGCCGGTTTCGTCCGCAGGGACCTCGACGCCGTCAGCGCCCACGAGCGGCCCACCGACCGCGACTACGAGCGGTACGTCGCCCTGGCCCGCGCCTACCGTGACTCCGGCTACCGCGACCCCGGCGCGTTCCAGGTCGAGGACCCGCTGTTCAACGCCGCGTACGGCGTCGCCGAATCCACTCTGGGCAAGATCGCCGAGGAGTGCGGGCTCGACCCCGCGCCCCACGAGCGCGAGGCGGCCGCGGTCACCGCCGCCATGGTCGAGCACCTCTACGACGACGGCCTCTTCCACGCCCGCGACGTGCGTACGGGCTGCCTGATCCGCTCCAGCAGCGCCGCAGGGCTGACCCCGCTCCTCCTGCCCGGGCTGCCGCGCGAGATCGTCAACGCGCTGATCGGCACCGCGCTCGACCGGTTCGCGCTGAAGGACGGGGTGCTGCCCAGCTACTCGCCGGCCGCGCCCGAGTTCGACACCGCCCGCTACTGGCGCGGCCCGAGCTGGATCAACCTGGCCTGGCTCGTCTGGCAGGGTCTCAAGGACCGCCGCCCCGACCTGGCGGCGCCGCTCGCCGAAGGGATGATCGGCGCGGTGTCCAGCGCCGGGTTCCGCGAATACTTCGACCCGTTCACGCTGCAGGGCCACGGCTGCCGCGACTTCAGCTGGTCAGCGGCTCTCATCCTCGACGTCGTGGCGGAGCACGGCCTGGAGGGCCTGCCTGCGGCGGGCGGCGAGGTCGGAGAGCAGCCGGGGAGCCTCGGAGAAGCCGACGACGTCAGTGATCACGTGGTCCTGTAGCAGCCTGCCGCGCTCCCTGAGCAGGAGGATCGTCTCGTGCGAGAGGCGCTCCCTGTCCCAGGCGTGCGCCAGGCCGCGCGGCACCCGGCCGATCTGGGCGCAGCGGAGCGACAGCCCGTTGTGGTGGAACTCCTCGCCGAGCCGCACCTCGTGCGCTCCCTGCGTGTAGAAGGCCAGGTCCACCAGCGTGCCCTGCGGGCGCAGCAGCCTGAGCCCCAGGGCCAGCGCCCGGCACTGGCCGCGGCACTGGAACACCACGTCGGCGCCGCGGTCGTTCTGGCCGTGCCGCCAGCGGCGCTTCAACACCACCGCCGGGTCGTCGTCGGCGGCCAGCACGTTCGCGCCGAGCGCCTCCGCGACCGCCAGCCGCTCCAAGGTCTCGTCCACGACCACGACCTCGGCCGCGCCGGCGGACATGGCGAAACTCGCGGTCAGCAGCCCGACCACGCCGGCGCCGACCACCGCGACCCGCCGCCCGCGCACGCCGTCGCCGAGATCCCTGACGGCCGGACCGTGCAGGTCGTGGGCCGCGTGCAGCAGGCCGTTGGCGCAGATGGGGCCCATGTGGGCGACGTAGACGCCGAGCAGCGGGTCCAGGTCGTCCGGCACCGGCACGAACCTGTCGGTCATCGGGTCGGCCACGTACGCGGTGCGGTGCCCGTAACACATCGCGACCAGCGTCCCCTCGGCCACTGCCCGGGTGCGCGCCTCGACCACGCGGCCGACCTGCATGTAGCCGATGCCGCGCACCGGATAGGCCACCGACGGCACGCCCTCCGTGAACAGCCCGAGCGCCGGGTCCCAGCTGGAGTGCAGGTAGGGGTTGGTGCCCTTGACGTAGGTCAGCTCGGTGCCGGCGGACACGCCGCTGTACACGGTCTCCACCATGAACCCGCCCTCAGGCACGTCGGGCGACTTCTCCTCGACCAGGCGGACCTCGCCCGGCGCCTCGATGCTGACGAGCATGGTGCTCACGGCGTCACCTCAAGGATGTTGCTCGGTTCGAGGAACACGGGAGCGCGCTCGGCGGCCGAGCGGGCGAGGGCGAGCGCGAGGCGATGCGTGCGCAGCGCCTCGCGGTACGGCACCCGCACATCCGCCTGCCTGCCCTGCACGGCGTTGACGAACTCCCGGTCGACCCGTGTCTTCGCCTGTCCGTCGTCCTCGATGACGCGACGGCCGTCGACCAGCAGCCGGGTCTCGTCGACCTCCAGGGCGATGCCCTCGGCGCACACCTCCAGCCCCACCCGGTGCTTGTGGGTGAGCAGGCAGGAGGTGGCCAGCAGGCCGGCCGCGCCGCCGGCGAACCGCATCACCGCCGCCGTGGCCCGGTCGACCTCGCCGTCCTGTCCCGCCCCGTCGCTCTCGGCCGGCACGGCGTGCACCATCGTCACCTCGCCCGCCAGGAGGCGGGCCAGGTCGAGCACGTGGACGGCCTGCTCGACGATCTGGCCGCCGGACATGCCGGCCTTCAGCCACCAGCCGACCGGGGGGACCTTGTCGAGCCAGTGGCCGAGCGCGAGGCGTACGGGGCGGCCGGCCAGCAGGTCGCGGGCCTGCTCGACGATGTCCAGGTAACGCCAGTGGTGCCCGACGGCGGACGGCAAGGATCGCCTGTCGATTTCTGAGGAGATGTTCTCCGCGGTGGGGAGATCCAAGGAAAGCGGCTTCTCCACGAAAATTGGGAGATTGCATGACAAAACGTCGAATTCCGGAGTGCCGTGCGCGAAAGGCGGCACGCAGACGTAGACGGCGTCCAAACCGCCGGCCGCGAGCAGGGCCGCATGGCCGCCATAAGCGCGGGCGCCGTGCCGCGCGGCCAAGGCCTCGGCTCGGTGCGGATCGGTGTCGGCGATCCCGGCGATCGTCACATCGGGGAATCCGGACAGGACGTCTGCGTGGCGAGCGGCGACATTTCCGGCACCTATGATGCCGATGCGGGTCATTGGGGACACAATCCCGCATATGCCACATCTGGCAGTCATCAAACAAACATGTTCATAAGCTCCTGGATCGGGCAGATGCCGTGACCTCATGAGATCGGGGCTGACGACATGGAGACAGATTTGCGCGCCTTGTCCAAGGTCCAGAAATGGTACGGCCCGCACTCGAGCACCGCAGCCGAGTGGCCGGTCGACGCCTTAATCCTGGCCAAGGGAAACACGACGGTGAGCGTTGTCCTGCCCGCCCGCGACGAGGAGAGCACCGTGGGGGACATCGTCACCGCGATCCGCCGCGACCTCGTGGAGCGGGCGCCGCTCGTCGACGAGATCCTCGTCGTCGACTCCCGATCCACCGACGCGACCGCCGAGCGCGCCCGCGAGGCGGGCGCCCGGGTGGTGGCGCAGGACGAGGTGCTCGCCCACCTGCCGCCGCTGACCGGCAAGGGGGAGGCGCTGTGGAAAGGGCTGGCCGCCTCCCGCGGCGACCTCGTCGTGTTCGTGGACGCCGACCTGCGCAGTTTCGGCGCCCACTACGTGTCGGGCCTGCTCGGGCCGCTGCTGACCGACCGCGGCATCCACTTCGTCAAGGCCGCCTACGAGCGGCCGTACACGGGGGAGGACGGGGTCGTGCGGCGTGGCGCCGGCGGCCGCGTGACAGAGCTGGTGGCCAGGCCGCTGCTCAACATGTTCTGGCCGGAACTCGCCGGATTCGCCCAGCCGCTCGGTGGCGAGTACGCCGCGCGGCGCCGGGTGCTGGAACGGGTGCCCTTCGTCACCGAGTACGGCGTGGAGTTCGGGCTCCTCGTCGACCTGCTGCAACTCGTCGGGCTCGACGCGATGGCCCAGGTGGACCTGGGCCACCGTACGCACACCCACCAGCCGATCGACGCGCTCGGCCGCATGGCCGGGCAGATCATGCAGACCGCCTGGTCCCGCCTGGAACGGCAGGACCGCGTGCTCGCACCGGAGCCTCCTGCGCACACGCTGCTGCAGTTCGGGCTCGAAGGGCGGGCCGACCTGGTGGACGTGGCCGTGGCGGAGCGACCTCCGCTCGCCTCCCTCGTCCTGGAGGAGGATGTGGCATGAAAGTCCTCATGAACGCGGGGCCGTGGCTCTCCATCCCGCCCCCCGGATACGGCGGCATCGAGAACGTCGTCGCCACTCTGGTGCCGGCGCTGCGCGAGCGCGGCGTCAGCGTCGTCCTGGCCGCCGCGGGATCGAGCACGCTCGAGGTGGACGAGCTGGTCCGCGTCTACGACGAGGGCCAGTTCCCGGAGTTGCAGAAGCCGTACAACCAGGTCATGGGCATCGCCCACGCGCACCAGGCCAGGGTGGTGGCCGAGCTGCGCGCCCGCGACGACATCGACCTCGTCCACGACCACCTGGAGGTGGTGGGGCCCGCGGTGCTGTCCGCGTTCGGCGGACCGCCCGTCCTGCACACCCTCCACTGGGACCTGCGCAAGCATCCGGCCTTCTACGGCTCGTTCCCGCCGTCGATCGCGGTCAACGGCGTGTCCGAGTCGCAGCTCGCCCGCGCCCCCGAGGCCCTGCGCGCGGCCTCGCTCGGCGCGATCCACCTGGCCACCCCGCTCGCCGACGGCGACGTGCGGGCCGAACGCGGCGAGCACCTGGTCGTCATGGGCCGCATCTGCGCGCTCAAGGGCCAGCACGTGGCGGCCAGGATCTGCCAGAAGCTCGGGCTGCCGCTGGTGCTGGCCGGCCCGGTGTGCGGCCGCGACTCCGCGGCCGAGCTGGACGTGGTGGCCCAGAACCCGTACCACCCGCTGCACAACCACCCGGACGTGCGCTACCACCTCGACCAGGTGTCCCGCTACCTCGACGAGGAACTGGTCCGGTGGGTCGGCGCGGTGGGTGGCCAGGCCAGGGACCACCTGTACGCCTCCGCCCGGGCCGCGCTCTTCCCCCTCCAGTGGGACGAACCCGGCGGCACGGCCGTCGTCGAGGCGCTCGCGCTCGGGGTGCCGCCGGTGGGCCTGCGCCGCGGCTGCCTGCCGGAGATCATCGACCACGGCCGTACGGGCTTCCTGGCCGACACCGAGGAGGAGCTGGCCGAGTGGGTCCTCCGGGTGGACGAGCTGGACCCGGAGGAGTGCCGCCGCGAGGCTCGCCGCCGCTTCTCCCCGTCCGTCATGGCCGAGCGCTACCTGGAGCTGTACGAGCAGGTCGCGCGCGCACCGGCCCGCGCCTAGGAGAAGCCGCGGGGGAGCACGGTGACCGGGCAGGGGGCGGCCCGCAGCACCTTCATGGCCAGCTCGCCGAGGAACACCCGGTGCGGCTGCGCGTCCTCGCTGGCCGCGCAGACCAGCAGCTCGCCGGGCAGCCAGCCGACGTCGTCCATCGCGGCGGCCACGTCGTGGCCCTCGGCGACCTCCGACTCGGCCTCGATGCCCGTGGTCTCCCAGGCCAGCCGGACGGCCAGCGCGAGGTCGTCCCTGAGCTTGCCCTGGTCGTCCGTCCGCAGGTCGAGGGTGATCAGGCGGAGCGGCACCCCGAGCCGCAGCGCCGCCTGCGCCACCCGCTCGACGGCCTCGTCGCACTGCGGCCGGTGCACGTAGGCCAGCGTGAGCCGGGCGAGCTCGCCGGCGGGCTCGTGCCCGGCGGGCGCCAGCATGACCGCCTCGGACGACAGGTGGAGCAGGTGGTTGGAGGTGGCGCCGATCGTGATGCGGCCCTGCCGGCCTCCCGACCCCGAGCCGACCACGATCAGGTCGCTCCGGATCCTGCTGGCCAGCACCGACAGCCCGCGCCCCGTGCCCCGGCTCTCGAACGTGAGGTACTCGGCCGGCGCGTCGCCCAGCTGGTCCGCCGCGTGCGCCAGGTTGGCCTGCGCCTCGACCGCCAGCCCGGGGCTGGCCGGCGGGTAGATCGTGGCGACCGTGAGCTCGCCGCCGGTGAGGTGGGTGATGGCGGCGCCGAGCGCGAGCGCGTCTCGCCCACCCGCGTCGTTCGTGTATCCGACGATCACGTGCTCACCGATCACGACTGCCTCCCTACCCGCTCCCACCAGCGAATACGCGATGATCTCCCACCCTGGCCGGTCGGGTGCGCGCCTGACCGGGTGAACTCGGTCTTTCGGCCGAGGCTTTTCCGGACTTTCCATCTCATGATGGAGGCATCTGATGATCTCAGTCCTTAAGGTCGTGTCCATCGCTCATTCACCGATTGGACACCCGTGTACGAGGAGATCGTCGACTTCGCCCTGGCCACGCCCGCGTGGCTCCACGTGCTCGCCGAGGTGGGCACGGACGCCGGGTTATTCGTGTTCGTGGCACTGTTCGGGGTGGCGGCCTGGCGCGCGTGGCGAGGGCCCGCACGTGACCTGGCGCTGGTGATCGCCGGGCCGGCCGGGGTGGTGCTGGCGTACATCGTCAGCGAGGTGGTGAAGATCCTCGTCAGGGAGGACCGGCCGTGCCGGGGCGGGGTCGCGACGATCGCCGCCTGCCCGCCCCCGGACGACTGGTCGTTCCCCAGCAACCACTCCGCGATCGCGGCGGGCGCGGCGGCCACGCTCGTGCTGGTCTGGCGCGCGCTGGCCTGGGTGGTGTTCCCGCTGGCGGCCGTCATGGCGTTCTCGCGTGTGTTCGTCGGCGTGCACTATCCGCACGACGTCGCCGCGGGCTTCCTGCTCGGACTGGTGCTCGCGCCGTTGTTCGCGCTGCTGGCGGTGGGCGCCGTCACCCCTGCCGTACGGCTCGCGCGAAGCCGTCTGTCGCCGCGATGAGCCGGTCCAGGATGCCCGGCTCGGAGTAGGCGTGGCCCGCGTCCGGGACCACGTGGAACTCGGCCTCGGGCCAGGCCTTGTGCAGATCCCAGGCGGTGGCCATGGGCGTGCAGGCGTCGTAGCGGCCCTGCACGATCACCGCCGGGATGTGCCGGATCTTGCCGACGTCCCTGATGAGCTGCTCGGGCTCGAACCAGCCGCCGTGGTGGAAGTAGTGGTTCTCGATCCTGGCGAAGGCGACGGCCATCTCCTCCTCGCCGAACTCCGCCACCCGCTCGGGATCCGGCAGCAGCGAGACCGTGGCCCCCTCCCACTGGGCCCACGCCCTGGCCGCCGCCAGCCGCGCCTCCGCGTCGTCGCCCTCGAGCCGGGCCCGGAACGCCGCGATCAGGTCACCGCGCTCCTCGACGGGGATCGGCGCGACGTACCGCTCCCACAGGTCGGGGAACAGGTAGCCGGCGCCCTCCTGGTAGAACCACCTCAGCTCCTGGGGCCGCAGGGTGAAGATCCCGCGCAGCACCAGCTCGGTCGTCCTGCCGGGATGCGTCTGGGCGTACGCCAGCGCCAGCGCGCTGCCCCACGAGCCGCCGAACACCTGCCAGGCGTCGATGCCCAGATGCTCGCGCAGCCGCTCCATGTCGGCCACCAGGTGCCACGTGGTGTTGGCGCCGAGGTCGGTGGCCGGGTCGGAGGCGTGCGGCCGGCTGCGGCCGCAGTTGCGCTGGTCGAACAGGACGATCCGGTACAGCTCAGGATTCCACTGCCGCCGGTGCTTCGCACTGCACCCGCCGCCGGGGCCACCGTGCAGCATGACGGCGGGCCTGCCCTCCGGGTTGCCGCAGACCTCCCAGTAAATCTCGTTGCCGTCGCCCACGTCGAGCAGGCCGGAGTCGTACGGTTCGATGGGCGGGTACAGGGATCTCATGCCGTCCGATCCTGCCACCTCACGCCCACTCGTGGCGGGTCAGGAACGACCGGTCGCCGGTGGCGTACTCGTGGAACGCCTGCCGCACCTGCGCCAGGTCCGGCACCGTCGTGCTGGCCAGCGTGCCCTCTTTGTACTCCAGCTCGTAGCCGGGTGAGACCTGCAGGAAGTGGCGGCCGAAGTTCACCAGGGCGGCGAACGGGTTCTGCGGGGAGAGCGTGGCCAGCACGTCGTGCACCAGCGCCAGGTCGGGGTCGTGGACGACCATGCCGTCGCCCGTGTGCAGCTGCATGCCCTCGTAGACGCCCAGCGGCGCCACGTTGTGCACGAGGTCGCGCTGAGGGTCGTAGCAGACCAGCCCGTGCGCCCGCGCGATCGTCAACACCTTGGCGGACAGCTCGTCCATCGTGTCGAGGTCCATCGTCACCAGCACGTGGCCCGGATAGGGCGTGATCCGCCCCGGCAGCTCCTTGGCGACGGCCGGCACGTCACCACCGCCGGGCTCGCCCCGCTTGACCTCCAGGTAGGTGGCCCGCGCCTGGTCCCTGTCGATCGGCGCCGGCTCGTCCCAGACCATCAACTCAACGCTCATCCGTCCATCTTGTCGGACCGCCGCCGCGCCCGCGCATCGGGTGGCCGGGGCGCGACGCACCCTTTTGACCTGGGTGAACGTTCAGCGGAGTAATGAAGAGGCGATGGGGGGAAGGTACAAGGTCATCACTGGGGTCCGGGCTTGTCCGGTGGAACGGGGGAGCGGAATATGGGCAGAGACCGCAAGGGAGCCTCGATGATCGAGATCTGGCCGGGAGACCCCTATCCACTCGGGGCGACCTATGACGGCGCGGGCACCAACTTCTCGCTCTACACCGAGGTCGCCGACAAGGTCGAGCTGTGCCTGTTCGACGAGGACAACACCGAGTCGAGGGTGCCGCTCACCGAGGTGGACGGGTTCATCTGGCACGGCTACCTGCCGGGGATCGGCCCGGGGCAACGCTACGGCTACCGCGTCCACGGGCCCTACGATCCGGCGCTCGGGCTGCGGTGCAACCCGGCCAAGCTGCTGCTCGACCCGTACGCGATGGCCATCGAGGGCGGGGTGCGCTGGCACGAGGCGGTGTACGGCTACCGGTTCGGCCAGCCGGACACCAGGAACGACCTCGACTCCGCCCCCTACGTGCCGCGGTCCATCGTGATCAATCCGTTCTTCGGATGGGGGCACGACCGGCCGCCCGCGAGGCCGTACCACGACACCGTGATCTACGAGGCTCACGTGCGGGGGTTGACGATCTGCCATCCGAAGATCCCCAGGCATCTGCGCGGCACGTACGCGGCCCTGCACCACCCGGAGATCCTCGACCATCTGACGAAGCTGGGCGTGACGGCCCTCGAGCTGATGCCGGTGCACCAGTTCGTCACCGACCACATCCTGGAGCAGCGCGGCCTGTCCAACTACTGGGGTTACAACTCGATCGGGTTCTTCGCGCCGCACAACCGCTACTCGAGCCAGGGGCAGCGCGGCGGGCAGGTGCTGGAGTTCAAGGCGATGGTGCGGGGCCTGCACGAGGCGGGCATCGAGGTCATCCTGGACGTCGTCTACAACCACACCGCCGAGGGCAACCACCTCGGGCCGACGCTGGGGTTCAAGGGGATCGACAACCCCGACTACTACCGGCTGGTCGAGAACGACAAGCGCTACTACGTCGACACCACCGGCACGGGCAACAGCCTGCTCATGCGCTCGCCGCACGTCCTGCAGATGATCATGGATTCGCTGCGTTACTGGGTCATCGAGATGCACGTCGACGGGTTCCGCTTCGACCTGGCCTCGACGCTGGCGCGGGAGCTGCACGAGGTCGACCGGCTGAGCTCGTTCTTCGACCTGGTGCAGCAGGACCCGGTGTTGTCGCAGGTCAAGCTGATCGCCGAGCCGTGGGACGTGGGGCCAGGCGGCTATCAGGTGGGCAACTTCCCGTCCCGGTGGACGGAGTGGAACGGCCGCTACCGCGACACGATCCGCGACCTGTGGCGCGGGCAGCCGGCCACGCTGCCGGAGTTCGGGTCGAGGTTCACCGGGTCCAGCGACCTCTACCAGGACGACAGCCGGCGCCCCGCCGCCTCGATCAACTTCGTCACCTGCCACGACGGCTTCACCCTGCAGGACCTCGTCTCGTACAACGGCAAGCACAACGAGGCCAACAAGGAGGGCAACCGCGACGGCACCGACGACAACCGCTCGTGGAACTGCGGCGCGGAGGGCCCGGCGGACGACGCCGTCGAGACGCTGCGCGAGCAGCAGAAACGGAACTTCCTCACCACGCTCTTCCTCTCCCAGGGCGTGCCGATGCTCTCGCACGGCGACGAGCTGGGCCGCACGCAACAGGGCAACAACAACGGCTACTGCCAGGACAACGCGCTGACCTGGGTCGACTGGTCGGACGTGCGGGAGAACTGGCTGATGCTGGAGTTCACCCAGAGCCTGGCCGAGCTGCGCAAGAGACATCCCGTCTTCCGGCGCAGGAGGTTCTTCTACGGCAAGCCGGTACGCGGGCTGAGCGACATCGCCTGGCTCACCCCGTCGGGGGAGGAGATGACCGACAGCGACTGGAACGTGGGATACGCGAAGTCGCTGGCCGTCTTCCTCAACGGCGACGCCATCACCGAGCCCGACCGGCGGGGCCGCCCGATCAGGGACGACTCGTTCCTGCTGCTGTTCAACGCGCACCACGACACGATCCAGTTCACGATCCCCAAGGACTACGGCGAGATGTGGCACACAGAGATCGACACGGCCATGCCCATCAACGTGGGCGCGCGGATGTGCCGGGCGGGCGAGGCGGTCGCGGTTCCGGGCCGCAGCGTGCGGGTGCTCCGCCGTGTCTAGGCCCACGTCGACCTACCGGTTGCAGCTGACCCCCGACTTCGGGTTCGCCCAGGTGGCCGAGATCGCCGGCTACCTGCGCGACCTCGGCGTGAGCCACGTCTACCTGTCGCCGATCCTGCAGTCCACCCCGGAGTCGCGCCACGGCTACGACGTCACCGACCACTCCAGGATCAGGGACGAGTTCGGCGGGGCGACCGGGTTCAGGGAGATGGCCCAGCACCTGGCCGCGCACGACCTGGGCGTGGTCGTGGACATCGTGCCCAACCACATGAACACGGTGAACGCGCAGTTCTGGTCGGTGCTGAAGGACGGGCCCGCCTCGCCGTACGCGCGGTGGTTCGACATCGACTGGGCCGACGGGACGGTGGCGCTGCCCGTGCTGGGAGACGACGTCGAGCCCGTCGTCGACGGTGACGTGCTGCGCTACCACGAGCACGCCTTCCCCCACCCCGGCCACTACCGGCTGGTCGGCTGGCGCGAGGGCCCCGGCTACCGGCGCTTCTTCGACGTGTCGTCGTTAATCGGGCTGCGGGTCGAGGATCCGGCGGTGTTGTTCGCCACGCACGAGGTGATCTTCTGGCTGCTCGACGAAGGGCTGGTGGACGGCCTGCGGGTCGACCACCCCGACGGCCTGACCGACCCGCGCGGCTATCTCGAACGGCTGCGCAGGCGCGCGGGCAGCGCGTGGACGGTCGTGGAGAAGATCCTCATCGGACCCGAACGGCTGCCGGACGACTGGGCCTGCGACGGCACCACCGGCTACGACGTGCTCAACCGCGTCAACGGCCTCTTCGTCGACCCGGCGGGGAAGGAGCCGCTCGTCCGGCTCTTCAGCGAGCGGACCGGGCAGCCGGCGGACTACCGCCCGGTGATGGCGCAGGCCAAGCGCGAGGTGCTCGACCTGTTCTTCGGCTCCGAGGTGGACCGGCTGGCGAGGGCCGCCTCCTGCGAGCCCGCCGCCGTGCGCGAGCTGCTCGCCGCGATGCCGGTCTACCGCGCGTACATCGTGCCGGGGGAGGAGCCCCCGCCCGAGTCCGTCGAGATCGTCGAGCTGGCCGCCGAGGCGTGCTCTCCCGCCGTGCGCCCGCTCGTCCGCGAGGTCCTGTACGGCTCCGCCGAGGCGATCACCCGCTTCCAGCAGACCTGCGGCCCGGTCATGGCCAAGGGCGTCGAGGACACGGCGCTCTACCGGTGGTACCCGCTGGCCTGCCTCAACGAGGTGGGCGGGGAGCCCGACGTGTTCGGCGTCCCGGTGGAGGAGTTCCACGAGTTCTGCGCCGGGCTGCGGCCGTACACGATGACCACCCTGTCCACGCACGACACGAAACGGTCGGAGGACGTGCGGGCCCGGCTGGCGGTGTTGTCGGAGCTGCCGGAGGAGTGGGCCGCCTCGGTGTCGGAGTGGTCGTCGGCGCTGAGCTTCGACCCGTGTCTCGACTACCTGGCCTGGCAGAACCTGATGGCGGCGTGGCCGATCTCGGCCGAGCGGTTCACGGACTACCTGCTGAAGGCCGCTCGCGAGGCGAAAACCGCTATTTCCTGGATAAATCCGGATCCGTCGTATGAGCGGAAGTTGCGGGACTTCGCCGAGGCGGCCGTGCGGCTGCCCGTGGGCGCCTTCACCGAGCGGATCGAGCCGTACGCGGTGTCCAACTCCCTCGGGGCGAAGCTCGTCCAGCTCATGATGCCCGGCGTGCCCGACGTCTATCAGGGCAACGAGATCACCGACTTCTCGCTGGTCGACCCGGACAACCGGCGTCCGGTGTCCTTCCCGCCCAAGCCGGTGACCGCATGGGACACGGCCAAGCAGCTGGTGACCACCCAGGCGCTGCGGCTGCGCCGGCGGCTCGGCGGCGCGGGGGCGTACC
>NZ_SMKO01000129.1 GCF_004348685.1 Nonomuraea deserti
CCGCACCCGCCGCCGCGGCCCCCGACCGCACCGCCGCCGCCGCGAAACGGGACCTGCCCGGTAACAGGCCCAACCGGACCGGCGGCACCGACTACTACATCGACGCCACGAACGGCCGCGACGACGCCGCCGGCACCTCGCGGAAGACGGCCTGGAGGAGCCTGGCCAAGGCGAACGCCACGACGTTCGGCGCCGGCGACCGCATCCTGCTCAAGGCCGGCGAGCAGTGGCACGACGAGCAGCTCTGGCCGAAGGGCTCGGGCAGCGCGAACCGGCCGATCACCATCTCGGCGTACGGCGACCCGCGCGCCCGCCTGCCCTACATCGCGACCAACGGCAAGGTGCCGAACCCGTTCCGCGCGGACGGCACGAAGAACCCCGACACGGTGGGCCTGACCGGGGCCATCGTGCTGCGCAACCAGCAGTATTTCGAGATCGACCACGTCGAGCTGTCCAACGACGACGACTTCGCCACCGACATCACCACCGGGACGTACGTCCGCGACGGCATCGCGGTCTCCATCAACGCCGACCTCCTGCCGGCCGGCGCGGACAGCGTCATGGACCACTTCCGCGTCACCGACGTGTACGTCCACGACCTCGACGGCCCGAGCACCTGGCAGAAGATCCATTACGGCGGCGTGAACTTCCAGGTCTTCGGCAGCCGGAGCTACAAGGAGTACGGCACCGGCGGCCACCACTTCAAGGACGTCCGGATCGAGGACAACACCTTCAAGAAGGTCGAGCTGCACGCCGTGCAGTTCGCGTTCAACTGGTTCGCCGCCGACGGGCAGGACGCCGGCGAGTACGACGACAGCGGGAAATTCCACGAGGGCTGGGAGCAGCTCTGGGTGCGCACGCGTGACCTGTACAGCCGGGACGTCTCCATCAGCCACAACTACGCCGAGAGCATCGGCCAGGGCGCCTTCCAGTTCGCCAACGCCAAGAACATGACGGCCGAGTACAACGAGGTCAACGGCTTCCTCCAGCGCTATGACGCGGTGTCCTGCGGGCTGTACCTGTGGGCGGGGGCCGACTCGGTCATGCAGTACAACGAGGTCTACGGCGGCCCTGACAACGAGTTCGACGGCACCCCGTGGGACCTGGAGTACACGAACTTCAACGTCACCTACCAGTTCAACTACTCGCACGACAACGCGGCGGGCTGGATGGCGTACATGGGCAACAGCTCGAATTCGGTCGCCCGCTACAACCTGAGCGTGAACGACAACGGCGTGCTCGTGAAGAACATGTTGTCGACGAACTACTCGCCGACCTATTTCGCGAACAACACGTTCGTCTACGACGGCGCGGACCTCGACACTTTCCATGACGAGACGTTCCTGAGCACCGTCTACTTCCTGAACAACATCTTCTACAACACCTCGAAGACGGATGCCACGCCGTGGTACCGCCGCACGGGGGCGCTGCGCCAGGCGGTGTTCTCCAACAACGACTACTACGAGGCGAGCGGCACCCATTCCTCCCAGGAACCGGCGGACGAGCGCGGGCTGCGCGTCGATCCGAAGTTCGCCGGCGACCCCGCCGACTACGTCACCGGAGCGGGCGTGAAGAACATCCGCAGGGCCGCCGCCCACTTCAGGCTCCGCAACGACTCGCCCCTCATCGACGCCGGCCGCTACAACCCCCACCTGGGCACAGAGGACTTCCTCGGCACCCACCTCTACTACGGCGACGCGCCCGACCTCGGCATGGCGGAGAGCCGCAAGGGCAAGAAGGTCACCGACCCGGTGGACGACGACCCCATCGAGGACGAACCCGGCGACGACCGCGTCAACCTCGCCCTCGGCAAGCCGGCCACCGCCAGCTCGACCCACCCGGGCGCGAACGGCACGCTCGTCGCGAAGAACCTGACCGACGGCGATCCGGCGACCCGCTGGGCGGCGGCCGACGACGCCTCCTACCCGATCACGCTGGACATCGACTTCGGCGCGGACACCACCTTCGACGAGGTCTATCTGGACGAGTACACCGACTCGGGCACCAACCCGCGGGTCCGGACGTACGAGCTGCAACGGTGGGACGCCGCCACCGGCGCCTGGGTGACGTTCGCCCGCGGCTCCGACGGCATCGGCCACGACGCGTCCGTCACCGGTTTCGGCGACGTCACCACGTCCAAGCTGCGCGTGTCGCTCACCGGCCTGCTGCCGGGCGAGGTGTACAGCCCGACGCTGACGGAGGTCGCCGCCCACCGCACCGGCGGGTGACCGCGTAGGGGGTGGACGTCCCGGGCGTCCACCCCCTACGGCCGTCTACCGGCTCGGGGCGGTCTCGGGCTGCTCGGCGTCGAGCGAGTCGACCAGCTCGTCGGCCTCGGCGTTGCGCGCGGGCGCGATCAGGCCGACGAGCACGAACACCACCAGCGCCGACAGGACCGGGGCGGCCACCTCCACGGTCTGGCCCTGGCCCGGGAAGACGTACTTCAGGAGCGCGAAGACCACGAGCCCGGTCGCCCATGAGCCGATCGCGGCCGCGGGACCGCTGCGGCGGAACATCGGCAGCATGCCGAGCAACATCGGGATGGCGATCGGGCCGACCAGCGCGCCGAACCAGAGGATCAGCAGGCCCAGCACGCCGCCGAAGCTGTCCGCGCCGAGCGCGATGCCCATCGACAGCGCGATGAACAGGAACGTGGAGACCCGGCCGGCCAGCAGCTCGGACGCGGACGACAGCCGGTGTGCCCGCTTCCGGACCGCGGGGATGATGTCCCTGATCACCACCGAGGAGATGGCGTTGGCATCGGAGGACGTCATCGCCATCGTGTGCGCGAACATCCCGGCGAGCACGAGACCGATGAGCCCGCCCGGCAGCAGCTGCTGGGTCAGCAGCGCGTACGACTGGTCGGGCTCGGCCAGGTTGGGGAGCAGGACCGGCGCCGCCCACATGGGGAAGAACAGCACGAGGGGCCAGAAGAGGTAGAGGCCCGCGGAGAACAGCGCGGCGCGCCTGGCCGACCGGCCGGTCGGCGCGGCGATGAACCGCTGGGCGAGGTTCCAGGTCCCGCCGTTGTAGGAGAGCGTGTTGATCAGCAGGTAGACCAGGACGAAACCCATGGTGTACGTGCCGTTGAACGGCTGGCCGTGTCCTTCGGGCAGCCTGTCCCACAGCGTCCAGATCGCGGACACGCCGCCGAGTTGGGCGAGCACCGCGACGAACAGCGTGATCCCCGCGACGAGCTGGATGACGAACTGGCCCAGGTCGGTGAGCGCGTCGGCCCACAACCCGCCGATCGTCGAGTAGATCAGCGTGACCCCGCCGGTGAGCAGCACGCCCCAGGCGATCGGCACGCCCGCGAACACCTGGAGCAGCAGCGCGGTCGCCGCCCACTTGGCTCCCACGTCGAAGACCTTCAGCGCGGTGCCGCTCCACGCGAGCACCTGCTGAGCGGGCACATTGTAGCGGGTCGCGAGATATTCCAGCGGCGAGATGATCCCGAGCCGCTGCCGCAGCCGTGGCCAGCGCGGCGCGAACAGCACCGATCCGACCAGCATCGCGAACGTGATGCCGATCGCCCACCAGACGTACAGGGTGAAACCGGCGGTGTAGGCGATGGCCGCGTAGCCGACGAACACCGCCGAGCTGTAGCCCGACATGTGGTGGGAGATGCCGGACAACCACCAGGGCATCCTGCCTCCGGCGGTGAAGAAGTCCTTGGCGTCACGGATGCGGGACTTCGCCCACACACCGATCGCGATCATCACCACGAAGTAGCCGCAGATCACTAGCCAGTCGAGAAAGCCCATGAGATCTCCCAGGTGGGGGTGGGGAGGGGTGCGGTTCAGGCGCTGTGGACGGGCACGCCGTTCACGAAGGTGCGCAGGACGGACAGGTCGGACGTGGTGACGATCAGGTCGGCGGGCGCGCCGGGTCCGATGCGGCCGCCGCCGGTGCCGAGCAGCCGGGCCGGATTCTCCGCGGCCATGCCCACCGCGGTGCCGAGGCCGACCTCCGTGCGCGTGACCGCCCAGGCGACGCACTCGATCAGCGAGCTGCCCGAACCGGCCAGCAGCTCGCTTCCCGGCAGCGTCACCCGGCCGTCCTCGCGCACCGTGATCCGGCCGCCGACCGGGGTCGTGTAGTCGCCCGGAGCGCAACCGGCCAGCGCGACGGAGTCGCTGACCAGCAGCGCGCGAGCGGTCCCCTTGGCCCGCAGCATCGCGGTGAACGTGTCGGCCGGCAGGTGGTGCCCGTCCGCGATGAACGTCGCGGCGAGCCGGTCCTCGGCGAGCTGCGCCCAGATGTAGTTGGGGTGCCGGCGGATCATCGCGTGGGCGCCGTTGCCGAGGTGGGTGGAGAGCCGCGCGCCCGCCCGCACGGCGGCCTCGATGTCGGCGGGCGCCGCCGCCGTGTGCCCGATGGACACGATGACGTTCCGCCGGGAGAGCTCGGCGATGTAGGGGACGGCGCCCGCCCGTTCGGGGGCCAGCGTGACGATCCGTACCAGCCCGCCGCCCGCCTCCTGCCAGCGCCCGAACTCGGCGATGTCGGGATCGCGCAGGTAACCCGCGTCGTGCGCGCCCCGCGGCCCGTCCTCGGCCGCCAGGCAGGGCCCCTCGATGTGCAGGGCGGGTATGGCGTGCCGGACCAGCGGATCGGCCTCGCGGGCCGCCGCGATCACGCGCAGGTTCCTGATGATCTTGTCTTCGGGCGCGGTGATGATCGTGGGGCACAGCGTCGTGGTGCCGTGCCTCCACAACTCGCGGACCAGCTCGGCCACGTCGCCGGTCGAGAGGTCGTCGGCGTTGAAGTCGCGCCCGCCGTACCCGTTGACCTGGAGGTCCACCAGGCCCGGGAGGATGAGCGCGTCGGGCGCGTCACGGAGCTCGGTGACCGCGGCGATCCGGGGTCCGTCCAGTTCGACGCGCACGGGACGCCCGTCCGCGAGCCTGCCTTCGACGTTCACCGTTCCTCCCCCGCCAGGGCCCTGGCGGCGGCCATGACCAGGCGGCCGGCTTCGGGGGTGAACGCGGCGCGCAGCCCGTAGGCCCGGTGGGCCTCGCAGATCTCGTAGCCGCCCGCTTCGTAGTGCGTCTCGGGGTAGGGCAGGTAGCCGGGGACCCCGCCCGTGTAGCCGGCGACGAGCAGCCCGGGATCGCCGAGCGCGGCGCGCAGCTCCACGGCGAACTCGACGAAGGGCTCGCCGGGCAGGAAGACCAGCGGGATGCCGCCCCACCGGTGCACGGCGACCTGGACCTCGACCGCCGCCGGCCCCGGGTCGGCCAGCTGGGCGCGCGCCCACTCCGCCCATACGCCGCCGGGTTCGTCCGCGAGCGCCCGCAGCCGGTCCGGCGGGAGCGGCTCGCCGAGCGGCAGCTCGACCCGCGCGGCGGCCACCGACACCAGTCCCGCGCCCGGCCCTCCGACCTGCCCCCGGACCTGGTCCGCGACCGGCGCGGCGAGCGACGTTGTGACCGGACCGGCGGGTGGCCCGGCGGGTGGCCCGCCGGGTGGCGTGGTGAGCGGCCCGGTGGGCGCTGCTGTGACCGGTTCTGTCGCGGCGCCGAGCGCGGCCTCGGCCACCTGGGTCCCGATCCGTTCCGCGGCCTCGAAGGTCCTGCCCGGCCGTGGCTCGGCGCCGCGCAGGCTGTCGAGCGCGGTGTGCCCGGTGTTCAGCTGGCCGCAGCAGCCTTGGAGGAAGACGGCCACGCCGCCGGCCCCGGACTCCACGCGCCGCCGCGCGTACCCGGGCCAGTCGGCGGTGATCTGGAGGTTGTCGGGGCCGAGCGTCACCGGGTGGCAGGCGTAGGAGAAGACGGTGGCGATGGGCTCGCCGTCCTCGCGCTCCAGCCGTACGACGGGGACCACGGGGTCGGTGAGGGTCCCGCCACGCCGGTTGCTCGCGACGCCGTCGAGCGTGCCGCTGCCGCGGCGGAGCACCGCGGGCGTCATGGCGTCGAGCGCGGCCTCCGCGGCGGCGACGATCCGCGAGCAGGCGTGCCGGACGTACGAAGCGTCGGCGACGCCGCCGATGCCGCCCCTGGTCACCGCGGGGCCGGCGTGCGTGTGCGTCACCGCCACGGCCACCCGCTCCTCCGGGATCCCCGTGCGCTCGCGCAGGTCGCCGGCGATCCGCCGGGTGGTGTCCGGGTCGAGGGCGATGAGATCGGCGCAGACCACGACGGACGTGGTCGTGCCGTCGGAGACCGCCACGGCGGTGGCCAGCAGCGGATCGTGCACCGCGGTGGACGCGGAGGTCCTGGCGGCGTAGCCGGCGAGCGAACCGCCGGGCCGCGGCGTGATGTCGGCGACCGCGGCCCCGGCGAGCAGGCCCTCCCCTGTCACAACCATCGGACCCGCCCCCGGAACCGGTCGAGGAAGAGCGCGTTGCGCTCGTCGCCGCCCGGCGCGTTCCCGCTGCGCCAGATCTCCGGAACAGTGCCGCGCCCGGCCAGCTCGGCGATCGCGGCGGCCATGACGCAGTTGAGCGTGTAGGCGTTGGCGAACGTCGAGATGGCGCCGACCCGCTCGGGAACTCCCTCGATCTCGAGTACGGCGTCGCCGACCGGCACCTTCGTGTCGATGTGCAGATCGACGAGGTCGTGCAGGTTCTGCCTGGTGGGATGCCTGGCCGGGTGGCCGGGCGCGGTCCGGTCGGCGTGCTCCCTGGAGGAGACGCCGAGGACGGTGACGCCGCGCTCGCGGGCGGTCAGCGCGGCGTCGATGAGCGCGGCGTTGATGCCGTAGGCGTTGACCAGGATGAGCAGGTCGCCCGCGCCGAGCCTGTTGTCCTCGATGACGACGCGGCCGTAACCGGGGGTCCGCTCGATGGCCATCGAGCGCAGCGCGCCACCGGACAGCAGCGTGCCCTCGTCGAGGATCGCGCTGACGTTGACCAGGCCGCCCGCGCGGAAGAACACCTCCTGCGCGGCGAGGTTGGAGTGCCCGCCGGGGCCGTAGACGTAGATCAGCCGGTCCGCCCCCCGCACGGTGATGTGGTCGGCGATGAGCTCCGCCGCCGCCCCGATGGCGTCGGCCTCCTCGGTTTCGATCCTGCCGATCAGGCCCGTGACCTGCTCGGCGTACGTCCGCATGAGCGACGCGTGCCGTCCGTTTGGCCGTCCGTCCGGCCGTCCGTTTCGCACCCTGCAAGCTCCTCATGACCGATGAAAGCGATTGCAGGCATTCAAGACTACGACCGAACCCCGGTCAAGAGGTGGACCGCGGCCCTGTGGAGTCGCGCGCGACGAACACGCCGGGCAGCCTGTGGTGCTCCGGCGCGCCGCCCGGCGCCTCGATCTGCCTGGTCAGCACCTGGACCGCGGTGGCGCCGAGATCGTCCATCGGCGCGGTCACCGTGGTCAGGCTCGGCGTCACGGTCCTGGCGAGCAGCACGTCGTCGCAGCCCACGACGCTGCGGTCGCCGGGCACGGCGACGCCGCGCCCGGCGAGCTCGGCGAGCACCCCGCACGCGGTGAGGTCGTCGAAGGCGAACGCGGCGGTGGCGCCGGTCTCCAGCAGCGCGGCTCCCGCCTGCCTGCCGCCCTTGAACGTCGCGCGGAACGGGCCGAGCTCCGTGAGCTCGACCCCGCGGCCCCGGGCCCACCCGCGGATCGCCTGCGAGCGCCGGGCCGCGGCCCACGACGCGCTCGGACCGGCGAGCAGCGCGAACGAGCGGTGACCGTGCTTGTGGAGATGCTCGCCGGCGTCGAAGAGCGCGCTGGTGTTGTCGCAGATCACTGAGGAGAGGTCGCGCAGCGGGCGGTTGAGCAGGACGCAGGGAAGCCCTTTCGCGGCCTCGCGCAGCGCCGCCGACGACGAGCGCGGCGAGGCCACGATCACCCCGTCCACCCTGCCGCGCAGCCGGGCGACGTGTCTCACCTCCGCCGCCGCGCTCTCCTCCGCGTCGACCAGCATGACCGAGCTCCCCATCCGCTCCGCCGTACGCTGGATCGAGCGCACCAGCAGCGGGAAGAACGGGTTGGTGATGTCGGAGACGATCAGCCCGATCGTCTCCGCCCTCCCCGTGACCAACCCGCGCGCGGCCGGGTTGGGCAGGTAGCCGAGCTCCCGGGCGACGGCCGTCACCTGCTCCCTGACCCGCGTGCTGACCAGCTCGGGGCGGTTGAAGACCCGCGACACGGTCGCCGCGGAGACACCGCACCGCTGGGCGATGGAGTAGATCGTCGGCTTGCTCAACCCGCGCTCCTCGGCATCGGCTCGCCCCGGCTTGACCGGAGTACTCTAGCGGAGCAAGAATTCATGCAATCGCTTTCATTGTTCCTCAGGAAAGGACGGCATGGGTTCCGAGCAGCCCGAGCGGGTCGCCCGCAGGCAACTCGAAGACGTCATCCTCCCGTTCTGGCTCGGGAACGGCATCGACACCGAGCACGGCGGGTTCTTCACCTGCTTCGACAATCGCGGCCGGCGCCTGCTGTCCACGAACAAGTTCACCTGGTCGCAGGGGCGTTTCGTCTGGCTGCTCGCCCGCGCCGCCCGGCTCGCCGACCGCGGCCTGCTCTCGCTGGGCGGGCTGGGCGGCGACTCCGGCACGCTCATCCGGCACGCGGAACGCGGCGCGTCCTTCCTGCTCGACCACGCCGTCGGCCCCGACGGCCGGTGCGCCTACGTCCTCGACCAGCGGGGCGGGGCGGCGCTCGACGAGCAGGGCCGGCCGCTGCCCGCGGAGCGCAGCATCTTCGCCGACGCCTTCGTCGCCATGGGGCTCGCCGAGCTCACCCGATACACCGGCTCGCCCGCCCACCTCCCCACGATCGATGTGATCGTCCAGCGGATCGCGGACGACGTGGCGGCCGGCGATCCCCCGACCCCGCCGTACCCGCTGCCGCCCGGCTGCTCGGGGTTCGGCGCCCGCATGATCGTCCTCAACGCCAGGCTCGACCAGGCACGCGCGCACGAGGCGGCGTCCCCGGACCGGACCAACCCCCACGCGGACGAGTTGCGCGCCGCGCGCCGCGCCATGCTCGCGCACCGGGAGGACGGCGGCCTGTTCACCGAGGCGTTCGTGGCCGATCCCGGCATGCGCGACACGATCCTGGCCAGGCACCGCACACCCGGCCACGCGCTGGAGGGGATCTGGATGGCGCTGGAGGCGGGCGAGTCGCTCGGCGAGACCGGCGACCACGGCGACCTGCTCGCCGGCGTCTCCGCACTGTGCGCGGCCGGGTGGGACGACGAGCACGGCGGGCTGTTCCGCTACGTCGGCGTCTCGGGACGGCGCGCCGGAGGGCCGTACGAAGACCTGGTCAGGCGGACCTGGTCGACCAAGCTGTGGTGGGTGCACACAGAAGCCGCCTACACCACCCGGCTGGCGGCCGAGCGCTACGGGGACCGGGAGGCGGCCCGCTGGTTCGACCGGATCTGGGCCTACACGCTCGGCACGTTCCCCGGCGGAGCGGACGGCGAGGAGTGGATCCAGATCAGGGACCGGGCCGGGGCTCCCCTCGACGAGGTCGTCGCCCTGCCGGTCAAGGACCCTTACCACATCTCCAGGAACCTCATGCAGATCGTCGAGCTCCGCTCCCAGGGAGGCCGGCCGTGACGGCCACGAACACGGGCCCCGTGATCGAACGGGTCGCCGGACACCTCGATGTCCGGGTCTTCAACGACCGGGCGCGGTCCGGCGCCGCGGCGGCACGGGCCGCGGCGGCGGCGTTGCGCGCGGCGCTCGCCGCCCGCGACGAGGCCAGGGTGATCTTCGCGGCCGCCCCCTCGCAGCGGGAGATGCTGGCCGGGCTGCGCGCGGCCGAAGGGATCGACTGGTCCAGGGTCGCCGTCTTCCACATGGACGAGTACATCGGCCTGCCCGCGGACGCGCCCCAGCGGTTCGGCCGCTTCCTCCGCCACGAACTCTGGGAGTCCGTACGGCCGGGCGCGGTCCACGTGATCGAGCCCGGCGACGACCCGGAGGCGGAGAGCTCCCGCTACGCCGCGCTCCTCGGCAGGTCCCCGATCGACCTGGTCTGCCTGGGCATCGGCGACAACGGCCACCTGGCGTTCAACGACCCGCCGGTGGCGGACTTCGCCGACCCCCGCGCGGTCAAGGTGGTCGAGCTCGACGAGGCCTGCCGGCGGCAGCAGGTCAGCGACGGGTGCTTCGCCACGCTCGCGGACGTGCCCGAGCGGGCGATCACGCTGACCGTTCCGACGCTGATGGCCGGGCGCACGCTGATCGCCACCGTGCCCGGCGCGAACAAGAGGGCCGCGCTCGCCGCCGCGCTCGACGGGCCGATCAGCGAGAGCTGCCCCGCCTCCGTCCTGCGCACCCACCCTGCCTGCACGCTCTTCGCCGATCTGGAGGCGTACCGGTGAACGTCACGACCGGAACTCTTCACCGACCCGGAAGCCTGTCGGAGAGCGTCACGGACGGGGGCGTGCACCCTTGGTGAGGCTCAGCCGCGCCACCCTGTCCAGGGTCGCGCCGGACGCGCGCCCGCTCGCGGAGCCACGCGCGACCGGCGTCGTGCACCTGGGCATCGGCGCCTTCCACCGGGCCCACCAGGCGGTCTACACCGAGCGCGCCATGGCCGCGACCGGTGACGACCGGTGGGGCATCTGCGGGGCCAGCCAGCGCAGCACCGACGTGGCCGACCGGCTCCGCCCCCAGGACTGCCTCTACGGCGTGCGCGCCGGCGAGGAGGCCCGCGTGGTCGGCTCCGTGCGCGAAGTGCTCGTCCCCGGTGACGATCTGGCGGCACGGCTGAGCGCCCCGGAGGCGGCGGTGGTCACGCTGACCATCACGGAGAAGGCGTATCGCCCTGATCCGCGGGGCGCGATCGGGAAGCTCGTCGCCGGGCTGCGCGCACGGGCGGCCGCGGACGCGGGCCCGCTCACCGTCATCTCCTGCGACAACCTGCCCGGCAACGGCACGATCCTCGCCGGGCTCGTGGCGGACCTGTGCGAGCCCCCGCTGCTTGGATGGGTCGCGGAGAACGCCACATTCCCCGCCTCCATGGTGGACAGGATCGTCCCCGCGACCACGCGGGCCGACCTGGACGACATGGCCGCCAGGCTCGGCGTGACCGACCTGGGCGCGGTCGTCACCGAGCCGTTCACGCAGTGGGTGATCGAGGATCGCTTCGCCGGCGACCGGCCCGCGTGGGAACGAGCGGGCGCGCTGCTGGTGGGAGACGTCCGGCCGTACGAACGCATGAAGCTGCGCCTGCTCAACGGCAGCCATTCGGCCATCGCCTACCTGTCGGGCGCGGCGCACGTGTCCGAGGCCGTGGGCGACCCGGTGTTCGCCGGGTTCCTCCGCCGGCTGATGGACGACGACCTCTCGCCCACCCTGGACGGGCTGGAAGGGTTCGACCTCACGCGGTACAAGGAATCGTTGCTGGCCAGGTTCGCGAACCCCGGCCTGCGGCACCGCGTCGCGCAGATCGCGATGGACGGCTCGCAGAAGCTGCCGCAGCGCCTGCTCGACCCGGCGCGCGAGAGGCTGGCGGGCGGGCACGAGCCCCGATGGATCGCGCTGGCCGTGGCCGGGTGGATGCGGTACGTCACCACGGCCCGCGACCTGTCCGACCCGCTGGCCGACCGGCTGCGCGGCGACGAGACGGCCTCCGCCGCGGCGACCGTGAACCGCCTCATGGCGATCGAGGAGATCTTCGGCGCCGATCTCCCCGGCGACCGGGTCTTCCGCGCGCTGGTCACCGACTGCCTGGAGCGGCTCGACGCCGGCGGCCTGCCCGCCACCCTCCGCGCACTCGACTAGCGGTGCGGACATCTTCTCGGGGTCATGTAGGGGCGTATTGTCTCTTCCAGTGGTACGGACCACTCCGCAGAGGGGGCGGTCAGGGGATGACGACGACCAAGTACGAAACGCTGCGGCGCATTCTCACCGACCTCATCGAGGAGCGGATGGCGCCGCACGACCCGCTGCCGAGCGAGCGCGAGCTGATGCAGCAGTACGGCGTGAGCCGCATGACGGTGCGCCAGGCCGTCGAGGGCCTGGCACGTGACGGCCGCGTCTACCGGGTCCAGGGGGCGGGCACGTTCGTCGCCGACTCTCGCAAGATCACCAAGTCGCTGACGTTCAGCTCGTTCAGCGAGGACATCAGGGCCAGGCGCATGAAGCCGGGCGGCAGGCCGCTCGTGCTGGGCACGGCGGGAGTCGTCGACCCCGCCCGTGGCCGCCCGCCGGGCGTACGCTCCGGCGCCGGGAGCCGGCTCCAGCTCGGCCTCGGACGAGCTGAGGGGGGCGGCTCACTTCCGGTCATTCCAGGTGGTGAGCTCGATCGTGGTGCCGCCACGGCCCACGCGCAGGTCGACCCGGCCCGCGGGTGCGTCGGAGTCGATCTCCGGGTAATCGTCGCTGGACACCGTGACCCGCAGGTTGTGCCCGGCCGGGAGCCGGTAGTGGGTCGGCCAGGTGTGGATCTCCAGGTCGTACGTCCTGCCTGGGCGGACCGGCACCGCACGGTGGTGCCCGAAGCGGTGACCGGCCTTGAGCCAGCCCTGGGTGATGCGGACGGCCGTGCCATCGGGGGCGACGTCCTCGGCCACCACCGCGATGTTGCCGTCGGTGGCGCTGAACGCGGCCCGGACCTTCGCCGTGATGTCACCGGCCAGGACGAGGTCCGACGTGTAGGGCTTCGTCTGGAACGTCAGGCGCTCGTCCGGGGTCCCGGCAGCCTGGTCGGTGTTGACGGTGAAGCCGCGGGTGGCGGGGGCGCCGGGGCGGGTGGTCAGCGAGCCGCCGTCGCCGAGGCTCAGCCGCTGGTGGCGGGCGCCACGCGGGGGCCAGGTGGAGAAGCTCTGCCAGCCGGTGCCACTCGCTCCGGTCCCTGAGATCTCGTGGGACGTGACCTTGCCGGCGGGCAGGGGAACGTCTCGGCGTCCGGCGAGCCAGCGGTCCCACCAGGCGAGGTACGCGCCCTTGCCGATGTCGGCGGGCTGCCCGGCGGGCCAGCCGTGCTGCCAGGGTCCGGCGACCAGCCAGACGTTGCGGGGGCGGGCACGGAAGTTCTCCACCATGGCCGCGCGGTACCTGTCGAACCAGCCGGCGATCTGGAGCGCCGGGACGTCGAGGTCCTTCCAGCGGGCCTTGACGCTGCGTTCGCGCCAGAAGTCGTCGTAGAGCGGGTGCTGGGGGTAGGTCGTCAGGGTCTCGGGGGCCGTGTCGCGCTGCCAGCCGCGGATCCTGGCCGAGTAGATGCCGCCGCGGTAGATGGTGTTCTCGTACCAGTCGCTGATGCCGTCCACGGGGATGATCGCGGCCAGGTGGGGTGGCTTGTTCACCGCGACGAGGAGGGTGGAGTGACCGCCGTAGCTGAGTCCCGTCTGCCCGACCTTGCCGGTGGACCAGGGCTGCGCGGCCAGCCACTCGATGAGGTCGTAGTTGTCGCGTTGCTCCTGGCCGCTGAACGGGTCGAGGTGGCCGGGCGAGTCGCCGGAGCCGCGGGCGTTGCAGACGGCGGCGGTGTAGCCGCGGGTGACGTAGTACGCGGCCGCCTTGCCGAGGTTCACGAGATCGTCGTAGGCGGTGTAGTCGTACACGATGACCGGGAAGCGGCCGTCGGCGTCGGGCCGGTGCAGGTCGCAGGCCAGGTGGCTGCCGTCGCGCATGGGGACCCGCACACGTTCCGTACGCACCTCGTACGTGGCGGGCCTGTCGTAGGAGAAGAAGGGGTCGGCCTGGGCGGTGGCGGGGGTGTGCACGGCGAGAGGAACGGTCAGTGCGGTGGAGAGGGCGGCGAGGATCCGGCCGTACTTCATCAGGGACTCCTCAGAACGAGATGGCGCCGGTCAGGAGTGCGACGACGGTCATGACGGCGGTGGTGGCGAACGCCCAGCCGAAGATGAAGCGCTGGTGCTGGCCGAGTTGCACGCCGCTCATGCCGACGAGGATGAACGTGGCGGCGGTGAGCGGGCTGAGGGGGAAACCGGTGGTCATCTGGCCGAGGATGGCGGCCCTGGCGATCTCGGCCGGCTCGATGCCGAAGCCGCCGGCGGTCTGCGCCAGCACGGGCAGGACGCCGAAGTAGTAGGCGTCGGGAGTGAAGACGAGGCTGAGCGGCATGCTGGTGATCGCCACGAGCAGCGGCAGGTGGCCGCCGAAGGAGTCGGGGATGATCCCGACGAACGCGGTGGCCATCTGGTCGATCATCTTGGTCCCGGTGAGGATTCCGGTGAAGACGCCGGCCGCGAAGATCATGGTGGTGACCAGGACGACGCTCCTGGCGTGCTTGTCGAGCAGGGCTTGCTGCTTCTCCCAGGTGGGGAGGTTGACCACGGCGGCGATCGCGAAGCCGAGGACGAACAGCACCGGCAGCGGCATCGCCTGCAGGACCAGCGCGGCCAGCAGCACGACGGTGAGCACGAGGTTGAACGCGGTCAGGCCCGCGCTCCTGCGCTCGGGGCCGAGCAGCGTGCCGGGCCCGTCACCGCGTACCGGCCCGGCCTGGGCTTCGGACTGAGGGTCGGGCTGGGGCCCGGACCGGCGCTCGGCCTGGGGCCCGGAGCGGGGCTGGGCCTGGGGTTCGGCGGGCAGGCCCACGGTGCCCAGGCGGCGGCGTTCCCTGAGCCCGATCAGGTACGACGCCACCAGCACCCAGGCGATGCCCGCGGCCATGGCGGGCAGCACGGGGGCGAACACCTCGGAGCCGTCCAGCTTCAGCACCGCCATCGCGCGGGCGGTCGGGCCTCCCCAGGGGACCATGTTCATCACGCCGGCGCCCAGGCAGACGACGCCGGTCAGCACCAGAGGGCTCATGTCGAGCCGCTTGTAGACGGGCAGCAGGGCCGAGACGGTGATGAGGAACGTGGAGGCCCCGTCGCCGTCCAGGGCCACGCACATGGTGAGGACGGCGGTGCCGACGGCGATGCGCAGCGGGTCGTCCTTGGCCAGGCGCAGGATGCCGCGGATCAGCGGATCGAACAGGCCGGTGTCGATCATCAGGCTGAAGTACAGGACGGCGAAGGCGATCATGATGCCGGTGGGGGCGACCTTGCCCAGCCCTTCGAGGATCATCGGGCCCATGCCGGAGGCGAAGCCGCCCACGAGCGCCGTGACCACGGGGACCAGCACGAGCGCGGTCAGGACCGAGACGCGTCTGGTCATGGTCAACACCAGGAACAGTCCGATGGTGAGGAAGCCAAGGATCGCGATCATCCGGGTCCTTTCGCCGGGCGGGAGGTTACGGGCAAGTTTCCGAGCACCGACGTTTCACGTCCACCATCAAAAGTGGATTTATCCATGCGATATGCGCAACAGTGGTGCCATGGACGCCAGCCTGCGGCAACTCGCCGCCTACGTCGCCGTGGCCAGGGCCGCCGGATTCACCGCCGCGGCCGCGCACCTGCGCGTCTCCCAGTCGACGTTGAGCCGCGCCGTCTCCGATCTGGAACGGGTGCTCGGCGTCCAGCTGCTGGAACGCGACACCCGCAACGTGCAGCTCACCGCGGCAGGACAGGAGACCCTGCGCGTGGCCGAGCAGATCGTCGACGCCCACCGGTCGGGGATGAAACAGCTGCGACGTTACCTGCTCGGCGAGTCCGGCGTGGTCGCCATGGCCACCCTCCCGTCGGTCGCGGCCGTGCTGCTCCCCCGGATGATCTCCGCCTTCCGCGGCAGGCGGCCGGACGTGAGCGTGCGCATCATGGACGGCCTCGAACGCGCCGTGCTCGGCAGGGTGCTGAACGGCGACGCCGACTTCGCCGTCACGACCGTCGGCACGGCCTCCGACCGGCTCGAGCACCGCCCGCTGATCCGCGACCGCTTCCGCGCCGTGCTGCCGGAGAGCCATCCGCTCGCCGACCGCGACGAGGTCACCTGGGAGGACCTGGCCGCCGAGCCGTTCCTGGCCGTCGGCCCAGAGTCGAGCGTGCGCAGGCTCACCGACGCGGCGTTCGAGCAGGCCGGTGCCGTGGCGACGCCCGCGGCGGAGGCCGGCAACGTGGCGACCGTGGGCGGTCTGGTCGCCGCCGGCCTCGGGGTGTCGGCGATGCCCGCACTCGTGCTGCCGCTGCTGGGGCCCGGGCACGTCGTGCACCGCGAGCTGACCGGGCCCGCGGTCGAACGGCGCCTGGACATCGTGGTGCGGGCCCGGCGGACCCTGCCGCCCGCCGCCGCCGCGTTCCTCGACCTGCTGGACGAGGCCCGCGCCGAAGGGCGGGAGGTGCCGGCCGGCGCGGCGTGGATCACCACTGATGCACGAAGCGCATGAATTTATCCGGCCGTTCTGCTGGACCTGCATTTCTCCGCCCATGCACGATGAATCTCCGTTGACCAGGACGGAAGGAGTGCGTGCGTGGCCTCTGAACAGTGCGGGCAGTTGCGCGGCTTGAAGGTGGTGGAGTTCGCCCACGTGGTCGCCGGGCCGCTGGCCGGGTCCATGCTCGCCGACCAGGGCGCGGACGTCGTCCACGTCGAACCGCCCGGCACCGGCGACGCCGCCCGCGCGATGGGGCCGGCGCGTGACGGCGTGCCGTTGTGGTTCAAGGTCGCCGGCCGCAACAAACGCTCCGTCACCCTGGACCTGCACGACCCCGGCGGCCGCCAGGTCGCCCACCGGCTCGTGGCCTGGGCGGACGTCGTGATCGTGACGCTGCGCGCGTCGCGGCTGCGCGCCTGGGAGCTCGACTGGGAGGCCGTGCACCGGATCAACCCCCGGGCCGTCCTGCTGCAGATCTCCGGGTTCGGCGCGACCTCGTCGCAGGCCGACGCCCCCGGCTTCGGCAAGGTCGGCGAAGCCCGCAGCGGTGTGGTGCACCTGACCGGATTCCCCGACGGGCCGCCCGTGCACACGGGGTTCTCCCACGGGGACGCGGTGACCGGGCTGATGGGCGCGTACGCCGTGCTCGCCGCCCTGCACCGCCGGGCGAACGATCCCTCATTCGACGGCGAGTGGATCGACCTCGCCCTCTTCGAGCCGCTGTTCCGGCTCGTCGAGTGGCAGGTCATCACCCACGACCAGCTGGGCGTCGTCCCCGGCAGGTCCGGCAACCAGCTGGCCGTCGCGCCCGCCGCCGTCATCAACACCTACCTGTCGGCCGACGCCGACTGGATCACCGTCACCTCCGCCACCCTGCGTTCGGTCCTGAACGTCGTCCGCCTCGTGGGCCTGCCCGAGGAGGAGTACGCCACCACCGAGCGGCAGCTCGCCGGGCGCGTACGCCTGGACGCCGTCCTGCGCGACTGGGTGGCGGCGCGGACCACCGAGGAGTGCCTGCGCGCGTTCGCCGAGGCCGAGGTGGTCGCGTCCCCGGTCCTCACCGCCGAGGACATCGCCGCCGACCCCGTCTACGCCGAGCGCGGCGACATCGTCACCGTCGACGACCCCGACCTCGGGCCCGTGCGCATGCAGGCCGCCCTGCCGCACTTCCACCAGGCACCCGGCGGCGTCTGGCGCACCGGGCCCGCGCTCGGCGAGGACAACACCCTCGTCTACCGCGACTGGCTCGGGCTCGATGCCGGGCAGCTGGCGAAGCTGGAGGAGCGCGGTGTCATCTGACCGGCCGCGGCTGCGCTCCCTGCTGTTCGTCCCCGGCACCAGGACCGGCTGGCTCGCCAAGGCGGAGGCAGCGGGGGCGGACGCCGCCATCCTCGACCTCGAGGACGCCGTCCCGCCGGCCGGGAAGACCGCCGCCCGCGCCGACGTGGCCGAGGCCGTCGCGAACGCGACCGGCGACATGGCGCTCCTCGTCCGGATCAACCCGCTCGACGGCTGGGCGGGAGCCGAGGACCTGCGCGCCGTCGCCCACCCCCGTCTGGCCGGAGTGGTCCTGCCCAAGGTGACCGGGCCCGCCGACGTGCGGCTGGCCGACCGGCTGCTGACCTGGTGCGAGCGCGAGCACGGCCTGCCCGTCGGGCGGCTCGCCCTGGTCCCGCTGCTGGAGAGCGCCGCCGCCCTGCGGGAGGCGTACGAGATCGGGCGCGCCGCACCGCGCGTCGCCTATCTGGGAGCGGTCACCGGCAAAGGCGGCGACGTCGAACGCGCGGTCGGCTACCGCTGGAGCCGCGACGGGACCGAGACCCTCGCCCTGCGCTCGCGCGTCCTGCTCGACGCGCGAGCCGCGGCCGTTCCCTGCCCGGTCGCGGGCCTGTGGACGGACGTCGCCGACCTGGACGGGCTGCGCGCCTTCGCCGGGCAGAACCGCTCCCTGGGCTACGAGGGGATGATGGCCATCCATCCGTCCCACGTCCCCGTGATCAACGAGGTGTTCACGCCGAGCCCCGAGGAGCTCGCCCGCTACGAGCGGCTGGTCGCCGCCGTGGACCGGGCCCGGGCGAGCGGAGCCGGCGCGATCACCTTCGAGGGAGACATGGTGGACGAGGCCATGGCGGCCAGAGCACGGGCCGCCCTCAGGGACCACGCCACGCCGCCGGGCTCGTAGCCCGACGAAAAAGGTTTGCGCGCGGGCCGGCGATCGGATAGATCTTGCAGCCGGACCCCTGGCGACAGGAGCAGGGGGCACGACAGCGAGAGGAGGGATAAGCCCATGATGTCCATGATCACCGCGCTTGTCTCCTCCCGGGGCGCCGGCCACGCCTGACCCCCGGAGCGGACGGGCGCCTTCACTGGAGCGTGCCTCGACCGTGGAACAGAACGACCTGACCATGCGCCCGATCACCGGGCGCGAAGAACTCGACCTCTTCTCCCGGCTGCCCTATGTCCTCAACGAGGAACTCGCGGACGACCTCGCAGCCGGCCGCCGGCGACCGCCGTGGATGTGGGTCGCCCTGCGCGGCGACCGCCTGCTGGCCCGGGTCGCCTGGTGGTGCCGCGCCGGCGACGACACCCCCTTCCTCCTGGACGTCTTCGACATCGACGACAGCGGCACGGCACCCGACCGCGTGGACGTCGGCGTGCGGCTGTTGCGGACCGCCATGGCCGGCGTCGTCCCGGCAGGCGCCCGGCCACCCGAGTACGGTCGCTCCGTCCCGCCCGGCTGGCGCGACGACGGGGTGGCCAGGCGCGTCGTCGAGGACCGCATGGCCGCGCTGGAACGGACCGGCGCCCGCCTGTTCGTCGAACGCCTGCGCCTGGAGTGGCGTCCGGGGACGCCGATCCCCGAGCCGACCGGGCGCCTGAAGTTCCGGACGGTCCGCGACACCGAGGAGATCCTCTCCCTGATGACCCAGGTCCTCGACGGCACACTCGACGCGCACAGCAGGGACGACCTGACCCGGATGTCCGCCCGCGAGGCCGCCGTCAGGCACTACGAGGACGAGCTCGCGCACTTCCGGAGCCCGCGCGACTGGTGGCGGATCGCGACGCTGCCGGACGGCGAGCCGGTGGGGTTCGTCACGCCGGCCCGCAACGACTACAACCCCGTCATCGGCTATCTCGCCGTCGTGCCCGCGCACCGGGGCAACGGCTACATCGACGACATCCTCGCCGAGGGCAGCCGCATCCTCGCCGCGCAGGGTGTCCCGCGCATCCGGGCGGCCACCGATCTCGGCAACGTTCCCATGGCGAACGCCTTCCGGCGCGCCGGATACGTCAACTTCGAACGGTCGATCAACATGACCTGGCAGTGAGCCGGGCCGCGCGGGGAGGCCCCGGCCGACCTCCCCGCCCGGGTCAGCGCCTGAGGAGGCCGGCGAAGATCTCCACCAGTTCGGGCCGGTCGAACGGGCCGACATGGGGTGCGGCGACGCTGCGCACGTCGGTCGGGTTGTCCGGAGTGAGACGGTCGGCCTCCTCGATGAACCGGTCCTGCAACGCCGGCGGGATCAGCCGGTCGAGGGTGAGACGCACATAAGTCCGGGGGATCCGGCCCCAGGTGTGCGCTTCGCCCCGCGCCTCGGCCAGGGGGATGCTCGCGCTCTCGTCCGGCTCCAGCATGTTGAGCAGCCGGCTCACCTCCTCGTCGGTGAAGTCGCCGGCCAGGGCATCCCTGACGCCCTGGAACACCGCCGGATCGGCCGAGCGCCAGTTGAGCCGGCTCACTCCCAGGGCCGCCGGATCGGCGACCATCGCCGCGGTCACCCGGGGAAGCAGGCTGTCGCCGTTCTCCGGCGTTTCGAGGTAGGAGGTCAGGTTCGGCAGGTCCACGCAGCAGTACGCCGCGACGTAGACGACCCGCTCGAGCAGGTCGGGAACGGCGTTGCCGACCCTGCTCACGGTGACGCCTCCCTGGCTCATGCCGGCGAGGATCACGGGCCCGTGGCTGCGGGCGCGGCGCACCACGTCCACCACGTGCTCGACGTAGTCGTCGATGGTGATCTTCGAGAGGGGCGACGGTTCGGTCGCCAGCGCCTCCAGGTCCTGCGGGGCCTGGTACGAGCGGGGGTAGAACGCCTGGCGGCCGTGTCCCGGCAGGTCGACGGCCACGCACCGGTGCCCGCGCAGGGTGAGTTCGGTGATCAGTCCCGAAACCGCAACCGACGAGGCGTTGGTGCCGTGGACGATCACCAGGGTCGGCGGTCGCCGGTCGGCGTCGTGGGTGGTGGTCATGGACGGTGTCTCCTTCTGTCGTCGGACGGGTGGTGGGGGCAGGTGGTCAGCGGTGCGGCCGGCGCCACATCGGCCACAGGAGCGGGCTGTCCGCCACGCGTACCGGCTCGCCGAGTTCCTCGAACCCGTGCCGCTCGTAGAGGGCGCGGCTGCGGGGTGAGCTCGCCTCCAGGTAGGCGGGCAGGCCGTCGGCGTCCGCTCGTCCCAGGCGGTGGCGGAGCATCGCCGAGCCGAGCCCGGTGCCCTGCCGCCCCCTGATCACTCCCATGAACGGGAGGTAGAGGTGCGGTTCGTGTTGGGGGTGCCGTGGGGCCAGCGCCTGGCCCAGGGCCTGCAACCGCGCGCCGCTCTCGTCGAAGGCCGCGTTCTTACCGGCTTCCGGCGCGTCGTGGCCCTCCTCATGGGGCGCCTGGCCCGCGGCCAGCGTCTGCCACACCGAGGCACCCTCGGAACGGCCGGCCAGGTACGCCTCGGCGGCTGGGTCGGTGAGCAGCGGGCGGGAGAAGTGCGCCTGGAGGCCACCTCGCCGGCCCGCGTCGGGGAAGAGCCAGCAGGCGAGAGCATCGTTCATGAACGCCTCGGTCAGGACGTCCAGCACCTTCTGCCGGTCCGCGTCACCTGCCCGCCGCACGGATGCGTACGGTGTATCAACTGCCATGCGTACATCGTATCGACGCGGCGCCAGAGTGGGCCGCTATTAGGCCATTTAGCAGCACAAAGTGCACTAGTACGAGAACGATTGACCTAGTACACTGGGCCGGCGATGTCGTCGTCGGATCGGGAGGCTCCATGCCGTCGTCCAAAGAACCGCCATACCGGCGGATCGTCGCGGAGATCCGTGCCCGGATCCAGGCCGGCGACCTGCGGCCAGGCGATCGCATGCCCTCCATCCGGCAGATCGCCCAGCGCTGGGGCGTCGCGGTCGCGACCGCGACCAGGGTGATGGCCACGCTCCGCGACGAGGGGCTGGTCGAGACGAAGGTGGGCGCCGGCACGGTGATCAGCACCCCCGCGGGTCAGAAGCGTCCTGCCGCCCCGAGACGGCGGCAGGACGCCGCCCCCAAACAGGCACTCGACCGGAAGCAGGTGCTCCGCACCGCCATCGCGATCGCCGACGTCGAAGGGCTCGACGCGGTGTCCATGAGGCGGCTCGCGGCCGAGCTGGACGTCGGCCCGATGTCGCTCTACCGCCACGTGGCCGGCAAACACGAACTCGTGACGCAGATGGCCGACGAAGCCTTCGGCGAACCGGAGCTGCCCGTCCCGGGCCCGGACGGGTGGCGGGCCAAGCTCGAACTGATCGCCCGCCTGCAGTGGCGGCTGTGCCGGCGACACCTCTGGCTGCCCGGCGCCGTCTCGTTCATCCGCCCGCTGTTCGTGCCCAGCATGATGGCGCACACCGAGTGGACCCTGCGCGCACTCGACGGGCTCGGGCTGACGATGTCGACGCGGATGCGCGAGGCCCTCACGCTGCACGCGCTGGTCATCCCCGTCGCCCAGTCCATGGCGGCCGAGGTCGAAGCCGAGCAGGAGACCGGCGTGACCCTCGACCAGTGGCGGCTGTCCCAGCGGAAGCGTGCCGGCGAACTCCTCGGCAGCGGACGATTCCCGCTGCTGGCCACGGCTCAGGAGGACGTGGTGTCGGACCTGGACGGGTTGTTCGAATACAGCCTTGCCCGCCATCTCAACGGTTTCGCCGCCCTGGTGGAGGATCCCCCCTGATCCCGCACTGCTCGCCGCCAGGCGCCGCCGGCCGCCTCAGCCCGTGAGGTTCTTGAGGGTCTCCCTGGCGATCTCCTCCACGCCCTGCAGGAGTTCCTCCTCGGGGACGGGCCGGCTGTCCTCGTTCGAGAGGATTTCGCGGCCCTTGTTGTCCGTGCCGTGGAAATGGATGTCGACGGTGGTGTTGCCTCTGACGACGAAGATCCAGGCCATCGCCGTACGCCTGGAGGTGTTCTCGTTGTAGATCGCGTACGCCCCGTCGCCAAGATCGCTGAATTCCTTGATCTCCCCATATTTCGTGTTGTACGGGGCGCCTTTGGTCTGGCCGGACTCATCGCGCATCGAGCGCCACATGAAGTCGGCGTCGTCCATGGCGGAGTCGTTGTCCGGGAAGACGTTGACCTTGACGTTGATCGAGCGGGACTCGTTGTAGCCGCCCTTCATGTTGTAGCCCTTCTGGCGCCACGCGCAGTCCTTCCGCTTCGCGCCGTAACCGTCCTTGGCGACGCCCGGCTCCGACTCGCTCTTGGGCGCCAGCCGCGAGGTCAGGCTCGCGGGGAGCAGGTCGCACACCTCGGGCACGTCCTGCAGCGGCGGGAAGGTGGAGGTCACGGTCGAGGAGGGCGAGGCCTCCGCCGTGTCCTGCGGGGATGCCGAGGGCGGGCTCGCGGTGGGGCCGAAGGTCGGTTCCGCGGTGGGCGGGGAGGCCGGAGCGCCGACCTTGCCTCCGGGGTCGGGCGGCATCGCGACCGGAGGCTGCGTGCCCACGTCCCGCACGGCGATGAGCCCGCCGCCGAGCACCGCGACCGTCGCGGCGGCGGCCATGATGCCCATCGCCCACCCTGGTGGCTTCGAGGTCGACGGCTGCCCGCTGCCCTGGTCCGGCCAGTAAGACGCAGGTGGCACAGGTGGTGCTGTGGTCATCATCGCTCCGGTGCTCGGACTCATTCGATTAGTTGCGGCGTGAAATATAGCGAATTGAAACCTGCCCTCAATACTGTTGGCCGCGTGCCGGGAATCGGGGAAGGAAAAATAGCGGGCCGCTATCGAGTGTTGCAGACACTCGGCCAGGGAGGCATGGGCACGGTATGGCTCGCCCACGACGAGCTTCTCGACCGCCACGTCGCGGTCAAGGCGCTGCTGCTTCCGGAGTCGCTCACCGCGGCCGAGCGCGAGGAGGCGCTGCAGCGTGCGACACGTGAGGCGATGGCCGCCGCCCAGCTACGGCATCCGAACATCATCACGGTCCACGACGTGCTCACCCACAACGGCCTGCCCACGATCGTCATGGAGATGCTCAAGGGCCGCGATCTGAAGGACGCGGTGGCCGCCGAAGGCCCGTGGGCGCCGGCACGCGCGGCGGCGCTCGGGCTGCGGGTGCTGGACGCGCTGTCGGCCGCGCACGCCCACGGCATCCAGCACCGCGACGTCAAACCGGCCAACGTGTTCCTGACCGACGACGGACGGGTGGTGCTCACCGACTTCGGCATCGCCCGGCTGGAGGACCAGGCCACGATCACCGAGTCGGGCCTGCTCGTCGGCTCCCCCGGCTACATCGCCCCGGAGCGGCTGCGCGGCGAGCGCGGCGGCCCGGCCTCCGACCTGTGGTCCCTGGGCGCCACCCTCTACTCCGCGGTCGAGGGCCAGGCTCCCTACACCGGCACCTCGCCCATGGCGGTGCTGCGGGACGCGCTGACCCGGCCGCCCCGGCCTCCCGAGCGTGCCGGACGGCTCGGCCCGGTGCTCATGCACCTGCTGGCGCGCGAGCCGTACCAGCGCCCCGATGCGCGGCTGGCAGCCCACCTGCTGCGGCAGGTGGCGGAAGGCGGGCAGGGCGGGCAGGCCACCGCCCCGCTGTCCAGTCCCCTGTCCGGGCCACAGAAGGGCGGCGGGCGCGGGCCGGTCCTCGTCGGCGCCGGCCTGGTCGCGGCCGTGGCGGCCGTGGCGGCCACCGTCGCGCTCCTGCCGCGATCGGCGCCGACCACCCCGCATCCCACGACGACCGCCCGCCCGCTCGTCGCCACCACCGTCACCGCCGTCCCCGCTCAGACGCCGTCGGCGACGCCCTCCGCCACGGCGACGGCCGCGAGGTTCACCGTGCCCGTGGACGTGTGCGCGCTCATGACGCCCGCCCAGGTGCGCTCGCTGGTCCCGAAGGCCTCCCCCAAGGGCGAGACCGAGGGCGAAGGTTGCGCGTGGACGGCGCACGGCAACGGTGTCGGCGTGGTCCCGGTGGAGCCGGTCCCGCTGGAGAGCGCCTGGGGGCGCAGCGTGGACGAGGCCACGGAGAAGTTCGTCAACAAGCTCAACGGCGCCGAATCCGGCGAAGCGGTCCAATGGAACTGGCCCGACATCGGCCTCGAGAAGAGGATCGTTCAGGAGCGCAAGGCGTACGAGGAGGTCAACGGCATCGGTGACGAGGCGTTCAGTTACGAGCTGCTCAACAGTAAGGGCCAGGTGGAGCGGCACGACGTGATCTTCCGCCTGAGCAACGTCGTGATGCAGATCAGATACGTCGACGTGAAGAAGGTCGGCGACAACGAGGCCATGCGCAAGGGCGCGCGTGACGCCGCCCGATGGGTCGCGGCGGCGCTAGGACGCCAGGGGTGAGACGATGAATCAGCCACGACTCGTGGGCGGGCGCTACCAGTTGATCGCGCAGCTCGGCAGGGGCGGGATGGGCGTCGTATGGCGCGCCCACGACACGGTGATCGGGCGCGAGGTGGCGATCAAGCAGGTGCACCTGCCCGCGAACCTGTCCCCGGACGATCACGCCCGGCTGCGCGAGCGCACCCTGCACGAGGCGCGCGTCGCGGTCCAGGTCAGGCATCCCGCCGTGGTCGCGATCCACGACGTGGTCGTGGAGGGGGCCGAGCCGTGGATCGTCATGGAGCTCGTCAAGGGCCGCTCGCTCGATGAGGTCGTGAAGTCGGGCGGGCCGCTGTCACCGCAGTGGGCCGCCTCGATCGGGCTGTTCGTGCTGTCCGCGCTGGCCGCCGCGCACACGCGCGGGCTGCTGCACCGCGACGTCAAGCCGGGCAACGTGCTGCTCGCCGACGACGGCCGCATCCTGCTGTCCGACTTCGGCATCGCCACCAGGGCCGGCGGGCAGCAGGGCGGCGCGCCGATGGGGACACCGGGATACACCGCTCCCGAGGCGCTCACCGAGGAGCCCGGCCGGGTCGCCGGTCCCGCCGCCGACCTCTGGTCGCTCGGGGCGACGATCTACACCGCCGTCGAGGGTGTCCCGCCGTTCGCCCGTCCGACCGCCATGGCCACGCACGGCGCGGTGATGACCGAGCCGCCCAGGCCACCCCAGCGGGCGGGCGCGCTGGGGCCCGTGCTCATGCGGCTGCTGGAGAAGGAGCCCGCACGCCGCCCTGACACGGTGACGCTGAGGGCGGCCCTGCACCCCCTCACCGGCGGCACCGCCGCCACCGTGCCCGCGGGGTCGCACATGGCGTCCTGGGTGCTGCCCAAGCTCCCGGTGTACGGGGGCGCCGCGGCCGTGCTCGCCGTCTTCGTGACGGCGGTCGCGCTCATCCTGACCGGCACCCCGCCCGCCACCCTGGCGGGCACCGAGGCCCCGGCCACCACGTCGGCCACCACGTCGGCCACAGCGCCGGCCACCACGGCGGGCCCGACGACCGCGGCGCCCTCCGGCACACCGGCTCCGACCGCCACGGGCACGCCCGTGGCGCGCACGCCCGGCAAGTTCACCGCGATCCCCCGGCCCTGCCAGCTGCTCACCAGGGACCAGGCCACCGAGGTCGTGGGCAAGTACCTGACGAGCAGCGTGGAGCCCACCGTCAAATGCACGTGGGCCAAGACGCGCGACGACAAGAGCCTCTCGCTCAACCTCACGCTCTTCCTCTATCCGCAGCAGGGCGACGGTTACGAGACCAAGCTGGCCGAGGAACACGTGCAGGGCGCCAGGGCCAAGGCCGAGTCGGAGGCCGGCCGCGGCGGCAGCGGCGGTGAGCAGGGCGAGGTCTTCGAGATCTCCGGCTCGGGCGACGGGGCCGTCGGCTGGGAGAAGAGCGAGACCACGTTCAGCACCAAGAAGTTCACCGTCTACTCGGTGTTCAGGACCGGCAACATCGTGGGTGAGATCCGCTTCACCCGCGACGTCGAGAAGGAGCCGGGGTTGCGCGACAAAACCGAGAAGGCGATCAAGTACCTCGTCCAGAACCTCGACGCCAAGGCCTGACGCATGCACGTGATCGCCGGGCGATACCAGCTGCTCGCTCCCCTGGGCGCGGGCGGCGCCGGCACGGTGTGGCGGGCCCGCGACATGGTGCTGGGCCGCGAGGTCGCGGTCAAGGAGGTGCGCCTGCCCGCCGACCCGGCCAGGAGGGACAGAGCGCTCACGGACACGCTGCGCGAGGCCCGCGCGGCGGCGGCGCTGAACCATCCGGCGATCATCACCGTGCACGACGTCCTCGCCGAGCAGGGTCAGCCGTGGATCGTCATGGACCTGCTCCCCGGCCGGTCGCTGGCCGACCTGCTGCGGGAGAGCGGCAGGCTGCCGCCCGGCCAGGTCGCCGCCATCGGGCTGCGGGTGCTCGACGCGCTGGAGGCGGCGCACCAGCGCGGGATCCTGCACCGGGACGTGAAGCCGGGCAACGTGATGCTGACGGACTCCGGCGAGGCCGTCCTCACCGACTTCGGCATCGCCGCGCACATCGACGACGCCCCGAGCGCGACCGCGGCGGCCGGGCAGCCTGGAGCGGCCGGCTCACCCGGGTACGTCGCGCCGGAACGCCTGCGCGGCGAACCCGCAGGACCGGCCTCCGATCTCTGGTCGCTGGCCGCCACCCTGTACACGGCCGTGGAGGGGCGCCGCCCTTTCCACCGCGACTCCCCCATGGCGATCGTCGCGGCGGTGCTCACCCAGCCCCCGCCGCCGCCGGTCAGCGCGGGGCCGTTCGGCGGCCTGCTGGCGGCGATGCTGGACAAGAACCCGGCCGCGCGCCCCCATCCTCAGGCGATCAGGGCGGCACTCCAGCCGATCGCCGCTCCCCTGCCCGCGCGCCGCTCGGTGATGACGGCGACCACGGTGCCGGTCGCCTCCAGGAAGAGCAGGCTTCCCGTCGTGCTCGGTGGCCTGGCTGCCGCCACCGCCGTCGCCGTCACGGCGGTGGTCCTGGTCAACGCGTCCGCCACCACCGAGCCCCCGGGGAACACGCCGATCGCCCAGGCCCCGCCCTCCTCGGCGCCGCTGGGCTCCACCCCGGCGACCACGCCCTCCTCGCAGCCTCCGGTCTCCACCCCGGCGACCACGCCCGCCCAGGAGCCGAAGGGTGACGGCGCCTTCGCCGCGGCGCCCGACGCCTGCCGGCTGGTGAGCGACCAGGAAGCCGCGAGGATCATGCCGGGGATGCGCAGGCGTACGGTCGACCTCGACCCCACCAAGTGCGACTGGGCGGTCGGCATCCTGGAGGACGTCGTCACCATCGAGATCACGCACTCGCCGCAGGTGGCGGCGGCACGGACGATCTTCACCAGCAGGAAGCGGGCGCAGGCCTCCAAGAAGGGCAGCGCGCAGGGCAACACCTACCAGGCCGTGCGCGACCTCCAGGGCCTCGGAGACGGGGCCTTCGCCCAGAACTGGTGGTCGACCGCATACCCGCAGGCCCACAGCATCGTGTGGGTACGGGTCAGCAACCTCGTCGTCGAGATCGACTCGGCCGCCGTCGGCAGTTCCCAACTGGAACCCGAGCTTCAGGACAGAGCGGCCAAGGTGGCCCGCGCGATCGTGGACGCGCTCGGGGATGTCCCGTCGACGGGGACCGGCTGATGCGTGCGGCGTTCACCCAGAAGTGCCTGAGAGGAGGAGTGGCGTTCCCCCCGGTCCGCGGACGACCGGAGCCCCGCGCCACGGAACGAGATGAACGAGGTACCCACCC